>NZ_JBSFJX010000184.1:0-16334 GCF_053598275.1 Streptomyces sp. NPDC001156
GGTGCCGACCGCCCCGTATTCAACTTGAGTCACACCATGATGATCACGGGGCGGTCCAGGCGCGCGGTGCTTGGGTCGTCAGGGTCGGTGAGGTGGACGTGGGCGCAGAGGGCGGCGGAGACCTTGTCTCGGTCGCCGGTCAGCCCGCAGGCGGGGCAGTGGTGGATCCGGTCGGCGAGGGTTTTGGGAACGCGCTCGCCGCAGAAGCAGGCCTGGGAGAGTTTGGTGGTGAAGGTGGAGCCCCGGAGCATCCGCCCGCCGGTCGTCTCGCATTCCCGGCCAATAGCGGTGATGAGCCGCCCGGGTGTGGTGGCCTGCAGTGCTTTGCCCCACCTGCGGTACCAGGTGCGGATATCGCAGTCCTCGACGATCAGGTTCGCGCCGTGGGCGGCGGTGATGTCTTCGGCGATGCGGCGGGCGCGGTGGTCTTTTGCCGCCGCCTGCGTGGCGGCGGCTTCGGCAAGGCGAGCCCGGTTGAGCCGGAAGCCGGCTGACAGGCTGTCGCGCCGGAAGGGCTGCTTGGGCACCCCAGCCTTGTTCGCTGCCCTTGCCCCGCCGGGCGTTTCGACGGTCCGTGCGGGAAGGCTCGCGGCCCGGCGCCGTTCGGCCCGGGCTTGTTGGCGCTTCGACGGCTGGTACTGGCCGGGGTTGAAAGCTCGGCGGGAGCGGTCGAGGGCGCGTCTGCGGCCGCGGTCCTTGCGCCGGGCCTCCGCCAGCGCGGCAAGCTCCGCGTCGCTGGGCTCGATACGGGTTGTTTCGACGTCACCGTCGGCGGGGTCGAACGTGTTGGGGAAGGAGACGATGGAGAGGTTGGAGACGTTGCCGTCGATCCCCCCGACCCGCTCGAGTGCGGCCGCCGCCGTGCGGCGGGCCTTCGTGGCGGGGGACGCGTAGCCGCCGGTCAGGACCATCAGGTGGGCTTCGTACGCCCACCCGCCCGGCGCTGAGGTGTCGCGGCGGCGCACGAGGTCGATCTTGTGCCAGGTATCGGGATTGGTCAGGAAGTGCACCAGGCGCGGCCAGCGGCCCGAACCCGAGGGCAGGCGGACGGGCAGGACCAGGTCACCACGACGTGAATCGGCGCCGCCGGTGAACACGACGGTCAAAGGCCCGGTGTGGTCCCACCACGTCGCGGCCCGCGTCTTCGTCGTGTTCCTCGCCGTCACCTCGCCCGTCTGAATACGTCCCGTGGGGCGCATAGGAGCAGGCAGGTGCCGAGGCTGCTCGAGCACCCCGGTCCCTGGAGGAAGCGCGGCAGCCTGCTCCGGGGTGGTGACCGTACGGTCGAGGTTGCGGTTCCGGTAGGTGTCCAGGTGCCCGGCCAGGGTGCCGTGCAGCCGGAATGTTTCCCACTTCCGCGAGGTGGTGTGGGAGCGGGCGCGGCCTGGGATGGAGGTGTAGTCCCACCACCGGCCCGCGCGAGGCCGGCCGTGCGTGCGGCCGGAAGAGTCCGGGAACAGATGCCGGCTCACGGAAGTCTCGAAGACCTCGTCTGCCTGGTGCATCACCAGTGCTTTGGTGACGTGATGGGCGAGGTGCCTCGAGTTTTCCATGTGTCGGTAGGCGCGGCGTTCCATCCCTCCCCGGGACAGACCCAGCTCCAGCCGCCAGGCTTTCGCGTCCGTCTCGCGGCGGACATCGCCGGCCCAGTACGCGTCGACGGCGTCCCGCGCGTCACGCTGCAGTGCGCGTTTGACGGACCACATCGCCGAGAACAGACCCTCGGTCCGGTGCCGGATGCCGGGATCGTGGACATCGAGCGGCAGACGGATCACCGCAAGCTCGATGTCCGCGCCTCGCGTCCAGCGCTTCCCCTTGTTCTTTCCCCGGTATCGGCGAGCAGGAGCAGCATCGAAGGAGGCTGCGGTGTCACGCAGTTCTGTGGTCACCGATGCTCCACCTCCTTCTTCGCCTCATGTCGGACGCCGTCCTTGTCCGCAGTTTGACCAGCGCGGCAACCAACGCCAAAGCTACAAGACCCCACTGACAACGCCCCGTGCCACGACAGGACTTCGGTCTCTACGATGGCCTTCCTGCACCTGCGTCTTGCCCGCTGCACGTCGGCCGACCTTCGTGCCTGGACAGGACTGACCGGGCCCCAAATGCAGCATCTCGTTGGGCAGTTGTGGGACCTCGCACCCGATACGGGCCGGTAGGCCCTGGTCACTGCCGTTCGCCGACCGGGTCCTCCTCGTTGTTCTGGCCTACCGGACCAACCTCACCATGCAGCAACTCGGCTCCCTCTTCGGCGTCTCCCACGCCGCCGCCCACCGGGTCATGAGTCGGCTCGCAGAGCTCCTCGGACCACCACCGACTGACCGGCGGGAGCTGTGGATTGTCGACGGAACGCTGATCCCCGTCCACGACCAGCAGCGCACAGCGAAGAGCAAGAACTACCGGCGCAGCGTCAACGTGCAGATCCTCTGCCGGGCCCGCGACCGCAGAGTCGTCGCCGTCGGAGACGCCTGGCCCGGCAACCGCAACGACAACGTCGTTTTCCGCGAAACCCTCCAGAAAACACTCCCTGACCATCCCCGCCTGTCCGGCGACGGCGGCTACCGAGGCTGCGACCGCATCCGAACGCCACGCCGAGGCCTCGACGGTCGCCTCATCAAAGACCGTACCTACCGCCGGTTCCGCAAACGCCGCGCCGCCGCAGAACACACCATCGCCCGACTCAATGACCACCAGATCCTCCGCCAATGCAGGCGCCGCAGCGACGCGGTCAACCACGCCGTCGCTGGCGTTGCCGCACTCCACAACCTCAAAATCGACCTCCCGTAAACAGGCACCCCTGGCGGGGCAGCAGGCTCCGGCCCGCATTACGTGATGGCTCTTAGGGCCGGTCCTTCCGGTCCGCCCGGTGTCACGCGACACTCTCACTCCGAGACCCGCAGCAGCAGCACCGCCCGCGCTAGCACCGTGACCGTCGTACCCGCCCGGTGCACCGTCGCCGGCGGCAGAGTCTGCTCCTCGCGGGAGGTGTTCGACCGGTTCGGAGCGTTGCGCCGGTACAGCGCGAGCCACCTGCAGGCCTGGGCGCGTGAGCGGGGTGCCGGCGCGCTGGACTTCACCGGCGCGTCCACGAAGTACATGGACGCGCCCGCCGCGCAGCGCAGGACCGAACTGGTGCACAACCCGCGGACCGTGCTGGCGGGCGTCGCCCGTGCTTTTCGTGTCGCGCTGCGGCGGCTGTACCGGACCCGGAACCTCATCCTGCACGGCGGAGCCACCCAGAGTGTCGCCTTGGCTGCCTCCCTGCGCACGGCCGCTCCGCTGGTCGGGGCGGGATTGGACCGCATCGTCCATGCTGCCTACGCCGAAGGCCTCGCTCCGTTCGACCTCGCGGCGCGTGCCGAAGTCACCCTCAGCCTCTTGGACGGCGAAACCGGGTTGTCCGTCGTGGACCTCCTGGAACCCGTCTGAGCGCTCCGGTCCGCAGCTCGCGGATGTCGCGACTCAGGGTCGTCGGCGTGACCGGTGCGGACGTGGTTCGTTGGTCCTGGTGGTGCGCCTGTTCGATCCCCCCTTCGAACGTCGCACCCGCTCGAGGGGCCCCGAGACCAGGCGGGGCCCCTCGAGTGTCACGCACTTGACGTTGGCGACACGTCTGTGCCCGGTCCCGGCGGGCATTTCGTAACTGTGCGCGGCACTTGGCCTTCTCAGGCAAGTGCGGCGCCCGGCTTTGGCGACACCCAGGTGTGGGGCCGGTGTCCCGGAGGACACCGGCCCCACACCGTTGTGACGGGCTCGGGCAAACTGCCTGGCCGGTCAGCCGACGAACTCGACCATGACGGTCGCCGTGCCGGGCACATGCTGGGCGTCGCCCGCGTAGGTGACCGTGTACTGGGGATACGTGTTCCAGTCGGGCGGGGTGTCACTGAAGCTGAAGGTGCCGTTTCCTCTGACCTTCACATCCGGCAGCTGCACACCGTTGCGCGTCACCGTGACCGTTCTGTGCTTGGGGAAGGGGGCCAGCGAGGTCAGTTTCCCCGTCACGGTGACCGGCGTGCCGACGGGATTCGTCGGCGGGGCGGACAGAGTGATCGTGCTGGATGCCTTGGCGACGTCGGTGACGATGTCGAGAATGACCTCGCCCGAGTAGGGGAAGCGGGTGGTGAACAGCCTGTTGCCGTCGGGCGCCCAGGCCACGCCTCGGTCGAGCAGATCCGCGTACCCCGGCGACAACGCGACCGTGCGGTACGCGGCCGTCTCACCCGGACGATAGATGTAGACGTCCCACTCCCCTCCCGCCACGATCCCCGCGGCGACCGTGCCGTGGGAGTCGACAGCGACGGAGTTGGGATAGGGGCCGGTGGCGTACTGCGCCTCCTCCGTCAGGTCCGACAGGCGCCACCGCTGGTGGTAGTAGTTGGAGCCGTTCGCGGTAATCGCGCTGCTGCCGTCCGGCGTCACCGCCACGTCTTCGACATCGCCGACGGCATCGCTGTAGGCGGTCTCCTGAAGCGTGCCGGAGCTCACGTCGTACACGCGCACGCCCGCGGCGCCCTGGCTCTCCGCGGCGACGAGCCGGGCGGGTGCGCCCGGCGACGAGGCAAGTCGCGGCTTGCCGTACCAGACGGGGTTGTCGTCCAGGCTGACGGTCGGGGTCGTCTCGGCGATGGCGACCGACCCGATGCCGGCGTCGAAGACGGTGGCCTGGTAGCCGAAGAACAGCCGGCCGCCGGCGAGGGCGAGGCTTTCCGGTTCGGTGCCGGCCCCGGTTGAGATGCGCCGCGTCTCGGTCAAGGTCGCGGTGTCGATGACGGAGATCGCGTCAGCGTCCGGGAGCGCCACGTACAGGGTGGACTCGTCGGCCGACTCGGCCATGCCCCGCGCACCTTCGAGACCCTCCACCTTCTTCACGACCTGCCCGTCGTGGTCGGTGGCCAGGACCGCGTCGTCGCCGGGCGCGCTGACGTACACATGGCGGCTGTCGGCGAGGGTCTGCCAGTGAGAGCGCACGGGCAGAACGATGCCGCCCTGGGGCTGTGCCGCTGCCGTGCCGGGGGCACCGAGCAGATTGAACGACGCGGTCGCCAGGATGAGCGCGACACCCGCCGCACGTCTTCGTATACGCACCTTAAGGGCTCCTTCGAGAACGGATCCGGCCGCACGGGCGCGACCAGCACAGCAACTGTAGTAATCCGCACCGGTATTGGGCCTGCGGGTGATCGCGTGCGGAGCTCACAACGGGCCACGGACTCGCTGCAGCCCTCGTCATCTCGCTCCGCACCTGACCGACCGGACAAGTCCTGGGCCAGGAGGACACGCACGTGAGCGACTTCCACCCGCTGTGCTGACCGCGATCCGGCAACGCCCTGGTGTTCAACTTGAGGGACTCGTGGGTGGCGGCCGTGGCGTGATGGTGTCGACGGCACAGCATGCGAAGCTCAACTCCCGCCGGTGCTCGGCTGTTTGCGACGTCAAAAGATCCATAACCTGGCGTCTGACGGCAGGCATCTACCCAAGAAGTTCCATGTCCGCTGCCCAGGCAATTCCCGACATCCTTTCGCCCGAGTTCGCTGCGGATCCCTACCCCGCCTACGCGGTGATGAGGCAGGAACAGCCCCTGATGTGGCACGAGGCCACCCAGAGCTTCATCATCTCCCGCTACGAGGACGTCGAAGCCGTCTTCAAGGACAAGACGGCCCAGTTCACCACCGACAACTACGACTGGCAGCTCGAGCCGGTACACGGCAAGACGATCCTGCAGCTCAGCGGCCGTGAGCACGCGGTGCGCCGGGCTCTTGTCGCCCCCGCGTTCCGCGGCAGCGACTTGCAGGACAGGTTCCTGCCGGTCATCGAGCGCAACTCGGGCGAGCTCATCGACGCCTTCCGGCACACTGGGTCCGCCGACATCGTCAGGGACTATGCAACCCGCTTGCCGGTCACCGTCATCGCGGACATGCTGGGCCTGGACAAGGCGGACCACGCCCGGTTCCACGGCTGGTATACGACCGTCATCGCCTTCCTCGGCAACCTCTCGGGCGACAAAGAAGTAGCCGGCGCGGGCGAGCGCACCCGGGTGGAATTCGCCGAGTACATGATTCCGATCATCCGTGAGCGGCGTGACAACCTGAGTGACGACCTGCTGTCCACGCTGTGTGCCGCCGAGGTCGACGGTGTCCGCATGAGCGACGAGGACATCAAGGCCTTCTGCAGCCTGCTCCTGGCCGCCGCGGGGAGACCACCGACAAGGCGATCGCCAGCATCCTGGCGAACCTGCTGGTCAACCCCGACCAGTTGGCGGCAGTCCGCGCGGACCGGAACCTGATCCCCGCCGCCTTCGCGGAGACCCTCCGCTACACCCCGCCGGTCCACATGATCATGCGGCAGTCGGCGACCGATGTCGAGCTCACCGGTGGCACCATCCCTGCCGGCGCCACCGTCACCTGCCTCATCGGCGCCGCCAACCGGGACGAGCAGCGCTTTCGCGACCCTGACACGTTCGACATCTTCCGCGAGGACCTCACCACGACCTCGGCGTTCTCGGCCGCCGCCGACCACCTCGCCTTCGCGCTCGGCCGGCACTTCTGCGTAGGCGCGCTGCTGGCCAAGGCCGAGGTGGCGTGCATCAGTTGCTGGACTCCATGCCCGACCTCCGTCTCGCCGACGGTTTCGACCCGGTCGAGCAGGGAGTCTTCACTCGTAGCCCGAAGGCGCTGCCGGTGTCTTTCACGCCGGCCACCGGCTGACGGTGCCTCCTCGCCGAGCCGCTGCCTCCGCGCGCCCGGGGATCCTGCCCGGCACGCGGAGGGCATGGCTACCGCACCCGCGGAATCAATTGCACCGGAAGCGAGGTCAGACCACGCATCCAGATGGACGGGCGCCACGTCAACTCTTTGGCTTCCACGGCCAGTACGGCAGCACGAGTCACATCGGCGACCTGTCACGACGGCGACAAGCGTTGTCGGCACGTCGACGAAGCATGGCCGCATCACGGTGCCCGGCGACCTCACCCACAGCGCCCGAACCCCGCAACCTCCCTCCCCATGAGGGCGACCTGACGCGAGTCGCGGTGGTCGACCCGGCGGCCGGCCTGACCAGCCCTCCCCCGGCCTCCACGCGCGACTTTCTCCGAAGCTGGCACACCAGCCCCCACCAGCACGGATGCGATCTTCGACAACGGCAGGGCTGAACACCGGATTTCGGCACCCTTGACACCGCCCGAATACGGGGGGAGCATCCTCGCGTTCATTGACAACGTTGTCGGCAGTAGTTCGGAACAGAGAGCGGACGCGCGTGCTCCTGGTGCGTCCTGACCTTCCATCAGACACGAAGGGCAGAAGCGGTGTCAGGCTCATTGGTTCGTCAGACTCATGTGGAGGGCCGGGCTCGTCACAGACGACGAGCTCTCGGATCCGTCGCGGCGGCCACCATGGCGGCCCTGGCGATGGCCTTGACCGTCACGCCCGCCTCGGCGACGCCGGGCCGGGGCGAGGTCAAGGATCCCCTCTCCTACGTCAACCCCCTGATCGGCTCGTCCAACGCGGGCAACACCTATCCCGGTGCCGTTCAGCCGTTCGGCATGCTGGCCTGGAGCCCGCAGAACTCCCGCGGCAACCAGACCTCGACACCCGCTCCGGGCGGTTACCAGTACAACGCGACAAAGATCCGGGGCTTCAGCCTCACGCATCTCAACGGCGTCGGATGCTCCGGAGCCAACGGCGACATCCCGATCATGCCGTACGTGGGCGACGTCGACTCCTCGCCCACGGCCGACACCACCGACTCCAAGTACGCCAGCACCTTCTCCCATGCCAATGAGACCGCATCAGCCGGCTACTACAAGGTGGGCCTGGACAGCGGTGCTTCCGCCGAACTGACGGCCACCGCCCGAACCGGCTCGGGTCGGTTCGGCTTCCCGTCCGACAAGCCCGCCAGCATGCTGTTCCGTACGTCCAACTCCGAGAGCGGCAGCACCGCCGCCGATGTGCGGGTAAACGCCGCCGACAGGACCGTCACCGGTTCGGTCAGCGCGGGCAACTTCTGCGGCCCGCAGAGTGCGAACAACCGCAAGGACCTCTACACGCTGTACTTCACGGCGCACTTCGACACGCCGTTCGCCAAGGTCGGCACCTGGACGGACGGAACCGTCCAGGCGGGCTCCACCTCCGCCCAGGGCGGAACGGGCTTCAACTCGTCCGGCAACCCGGTGGCCGGCAAGGGCTCGGGCGCGTACATCACATTCCCGAGCGGCACAACCGACGTCCAGGCGAAGGTGGCCATCTCCTACGTCAGTCCGCAGAACGCGGAGGCCAACCTCCACGCCGAAAACCCGCCCGCAAAGTCCTTCAGCTCCGTCAAGTCCCAGGCCGCCTCGGCCTGGAAGCAGGCGCTGAGCAAGATCGAGGTGGGCGGCGGCACCGACGCCCAGCGCTCCACCTTCTACACCGCGCTCTATCACTCGATGCTGGAGCCGACCCTGACCAGCGACGTCGACGGCCGCTACCTGGGCGCCGACCGCAAGCCTCACAAGCTGGCCAAGGGGCAGAAAGCGCAGTACGGCACGTTCTCCGGCTGGGACCAGTACCGCGCCCAGGTGCAGCTGATGACTTTGCTGAACCCGAAGGCCGGCAGCGACTACGCGCAGTCCCTGTTCAACTACGCCAATCAGCGCGACGGCGAGTGGGACCGCTGGCTGCTGGAGAACGGCAAGACGAGCGTGATGTCCGGCGACCCGTCGGACGCGGCACTCGCCGCGATCTACGCCTTCGGCGGTCATGACTTCGACGTCAAGGGCGCCTTGAAGTCACTGGTGACCGCCGCGACCGCGCCGACGGCGAACGACTCCGACAGCGCGGGCTGCAACGTCGAGTGTGTGGGCCAACGCCCGGCCCTGGACAAGTATCTGTCCCTCGGCTACGTACCCTCCGACGGCTGCCACTGCTGGGGCGGCGCCGCCGAGACGCTCGAGGACGCAGCGGCCGACTTCGCCATCTCCACACTCGCCGGCCAGACCGGCGACCACGCCAGCGAGAAGAAGTTCCTGGCCCGCTCCGGCAATTGGACCAACGTCTTCGACCCGAACGCCACCCCGCAGGGCGGCTACATCCGCGACCGCAAGTCCGACGGCACCTGGGCGGGTACGTTCACCCCGGGCACCGGCAGCGGATTCGTCGAGGGAACCAGCGCTCGGTACACCTGGATGGTGTACTCCGATGTGGCCGGACTCGCCAGCGCCATGGGCGGCAACGACGCGGCGGTGACCCGGCTCGACTCCTTCTTCCGCACCCCCGACGGCGCCTTCGACTTCTCGGCCAAGGACGGCACGCGCTACGACCCGACCAACGAGCCCGACATCAATGCGCCCTACCTGTACAACTACCTCGGAACGCCGTACAAGACGCAGGAGACGGTCCGCGCAGAGATGGACCAGCTGTGGTCCGACACCCCCGGCGGCATACCCGGCAATGACGACGCCGGGACGATGTCGTCCTGGTACGTCTTCTCGGCGCTGGGCATGTACCCACAGGTGCCCGGCCGCGCCGACATGGTGCTCTCCGCGCCGCTGTTCCCGCACGCCGTGATCCACACCGGGAACGACAAGACCATCACGGTCAACGCGCCGGCGGCGTCGGCGGACAACATCTACGTCCAGAGCCTGAAGACCGACGGCAAGAAGTCCGACAAGCCGTGGGTCCCCGCCTCGTTCGTCACCCACGGCGGCACCCTGGACTACACGCTCGGCTCCAAGCCCAACACCTCGTGGGGCAGTGCCAAGGCCGATGCCCCGCCGTCGTTCCCGGGCGGCGGAGTGAAGTTCTTCACCGGTGTCACCCCGGCGAAGCTCAAGGCCGAGCCCGGCGGTGAGGCCGTCGCGACGACCGTCAAGGTGCAGGCACTCCAGGACCAGGAGACCCAGGTCCACTGGACGGCCACCCCGCCTGCCGGCATCACAGTGACACCGTCCCAGGGTGACTTCACGGTGCCGAGCGGTGGTTCCGGCAGCGCGAAGATCTCCGTCTCCGCGGCCGCCGGGACCGAGCAGGGCTTCTACACCATCCCGGTGACGCTGACGTCGTCGTCCGGTACGGCGCTGCCGAAGACGTCCGCCTCGGTGACCGTCGCCACGAAGAACAGCATGCTGTGGAACGTCAACAGCAACGGTATTTCGGCGGACGACGCGAACCCGCAGGCCAACTTCGACGGCGAGGGCTGGAGTTACTCCGCCGCCGCGCTCGCCGCCGCCGGGGTGAAGCCGGGAAGCACGGTCTCCTCCAACGGGTTCGACTTCACCTGGCCCGCGGCGACCGCTGGTGAACCCGACAACATTGAGGTCGTCGGGGGCGGTCAGGTGCTCGCCGTACCGTCGGCCGACGGCGCCACGAAGCTGAGTCTGCTGGGCAGTGCGGCGGAAGGTGCGGCGAGCGGTACGGCGACCCTCACGTACACCGACGGCACCACCCAGCAGGCCGAAATCGGCTTCAGCGACTGGACGCTCGGCGGCGGCTCGCAGACGCCGTCGTTCGGCAACACGGTCGCCATCCACACCCCGTACCGTGACGTGCAGGGTGGCGGCAAGGACCCGGTGGGTACGGAGGTCTTCACCACCGCGCCCATCGCGCTGCAGGCGGGCAAGCAGCTCGCGAGTGTGACACTGCCCGCCACGACGAATGGCGGCATCATCCACATCTTCGCGGCGGCGACCGCCTGACGACCGATCCGGCCGGTTCCGGCCATGGCAAGGCCTGTTCAGCCCGGTGAAGGGCTGAACAGGCCTTCGTCGTCCCGCTCCACCACCACGGAACACCTGAATCCGAGGAGGAGACGCGTCAGGGGCCATCCGGTGTGCCCTGACATGGGGGCGGCGCCGAGGACCGCTGCTCACGCATACGCAGCTCGACCGAACAGACGCGACAACCGGCACCCGGGCTCGAAAGCTGCCGGAGGCCGACCGACTCCCGCTCGGACACGATGGACGCCGGGGAGGGAGCCTCAGGCCGTGGCCACCGAGTCGCCCTGGGGCAGCGTGGTGCGGATCTGTCTGCGGGAGGCGATGCCGAGCTTCACGAAGGCACTTCGCGCTCGGAGCTGGTCAGCTCGCCGGACCCGCGCTCGCCCCGGTCCGCCTTCACCTGGCGGTACCAGCCGCGCAGGGACTCGGAGCTGATGCCGAGTTCCCGGGCGAAGGCGGTGACCGTCCTGCCCGAGAAATCGACGAGCGCGATCGCATGCCGCTTGAACTCCTCGGTGTACCGCTTCGTGTACTTGCTTCCCACCTGGTGCTACTTCCTCTGGAACCTCAAGATCCCAGTGTCCAGGTGTCCATGATCAAGGGGAAGCTTCACCCCTGTGGTTGGAGGTGGTGTGCTGCACGGGACGGCTTGTGAGCGCGGGCCACATACGGTTGAGGGCGTTTGCGGTGGTGATCGAGGTCGTTGCCAGGTTGGGTTTTCGTTGCGGGTCAAGGGTGATCGTGGCTGATAGGCTGCGGGCTCAGTCGGCGATGTGGCCGACGACTTGGGGAATTTCGAACAGGTTGCCGGTGTCTCCGGTGTGCAGGAACGCGACGTTGCTGTCGACGGGGATCCGCCCGCTGCGGGCGTGGTCGAGCAATCCTGCGAGTCCCTTACCGGTGTAGACGGGGCCGACGAAGACGCCCTCTGCCCGGGCCAGCTCGCGGATGGCTGCTGTACTTTCGGCGGACGCGACGGCGTAGTCCTCGCCGATGAAGCGCTGGTCGATGTCGATCTCGGCGCGGATCGTCGCGTCGTCGGGTACGGGCGCACCCAAGGTGGCCAGCACCGCCTTGGTCCGTTCGACAATCACGCCGGGGTTCATCCGGTCTCCGTCGTTCAACCTCTGGATGGAGATCGACCGGAACTTCACCGGGTGTCCCAGACTCAGCTTGGCTGCCAGCATCCCCGGCAGCGCGGTCCCGGTGCCGATCGTGTGGTAAACGTAGTCGAGCTCGACCCCTGCGGCATCGGACTGTTCAATCATCTCCCGGAGCGACAGGGCGTGCGCGATGTAGCCGTCGGGGTGCGCGCCACCGGTCCCGACAACGAGGACCTCGTGCCCCTGCGCTTCAAGTTCGGCCTTGCGCATGGCAATGGCGTCGGTGATCCGCGCGGCCTCGTCCGGAGAATGCCAGGCGTTGCCGCTGACGTTGATGACGTGGGTTTCGACACCCATCGTCTTGTTGAGCAGATAGTTGCCGCGGAACTCGCCGAGCTCACCATGCCGGGGCACGTTCCGCGTCAGCACCAGGATCGGCGTGATTCCTACGCTCAGGCAGGCGGCGGCGAACTGCAGACCCGAGTTGGTCAGGTATTCGCCCTGGGTGATGACGTGTGTCACTCCGTTCTCGAGGGCCCGGCCCAGGATGAACTCGGCCAGGCGCATCTTGCTTCCGCTGATCGCACTAGGTCCTGCCAGGTCCTCGCGCTTCATGAAGAGGTTGATCCCGCACGCCGCCGACAGGTTGGACAAGGCGTGGAACGGAGTGGGGTAGAACCCGACCCGGCATCGGGGGAGTTTGTTGATCGCGGTGTCGAATTGCGTGAAGTCCATGCGTCTAGCGTCGGCCACGCCTCTGGATTAGCACAAACAATGATCTCTTCTTGGTCGATAAGCTATCCTTAACTTCATGTCTTGGTTGTTCGATCCGCGGCATCTGGTGACCCTTGCGGCTGTCGTGCGGCTCGGCTCGTTCGCCGCTGCCGCAGAGGAGCTGGGCTACACCCAGTCCGCGGTCTCGCAGCAGGTTGCGGAACTGGAACGACGGGTCGGTGCGCGAGTCGTGGTCCGGCGGCCCGTCCGTGCGACCGAGGCCGGGCAGGTCCTTCTCGACACCGAGGCCGCGATCAGCGTGTCGATGAGTCGCGCTGCCACCGAGCTCGCGGCGCTCGCGGACGGAACCGGCGGCGAGGTGCGGCTCGGCGCGTTCATCTCGGCGGCAGCCTCCATCGTCCCTCCCGCGCTCGCACGCCTGCGTGCGAGCCATCCGGCAGTTCACATCACACTCCGTGAACTTGAGCAGCGCGAAACGCATGCGTTGCTGTTCCGGGGAGAGATCGACCTGGCCATCACCTTCGACTACGAACACGCTCCCGGGCCAGTGCCCGCCGGGCTCACGCAAGAGCACCTCATGGACGATCCGATCATGGTCGTCCTTCCCGTCGGTCATCCCCTGGCCGGAGCTGACAGTGTCACCCCAGCCGACCTGCCGTCGGACGCATGGATCAACACAGCGGTCGACGTCCGCGACTTGGCAGCGTCGCCCCTCGACGGCGACCGGGGAAGCGGACATCGTTTGGACTTCGATGGCATGGACTTCCGCACTGCGCTCAATCTCGTCGCGGCGGGTCTCGGCGTCGCGCTGCTGCCGCGGTTGTTGCTGTTGGACGCTCCGCCGAGCGTCGTGGTTCTGCCCATGCGGCAGCCCACACTCGTCCGTCGTCTCTACACCTGCCGGCTCGATACGAGAGGCGTGACCGCATCGATCAGGCGGCTGGAGATGTACCTGCGGGAGGCAGTGGCGGAACTCTGAAATACTGCACCGATCCTCGAAATCCAAGACAGAGCAATGCGATAGGCACCCTCCTTCGTCTCGCGAGGCGCGCGTCCAGGAGCATCGACTGGCCCGGTCGCGCCAGCCACGAGACCGCCACGCTGCCGGAGTCTTCCACCGACCTTCTCAACGAGCCCGGAGATAGGCGAGGACCGCGCGGAAGCGGCGATGGCCGGCGGCGTCCTGAGGCAGGTTGAGCTTGATGCTCCGCACATGCGATTCGAAGGTCTTGGGGCTCAAGAACAGCTTCGCGGACTGGGCGAGGTTGAAGCAGCCCTGGGCCATGAGGTCCAAAGCCCCTCGCTCCCGTTCGGTGAGCGCGGCCAGCAGGTCAAGTACATGCTTACGGCCCAGCAGACGAGCGACGAGTTCACGGTCGAGTACGGTTCGCGACCCGCCGCACATCGCCCGGTGGTGACCCAACACCCCCGCGTCGGCAGGGAGGACATGTACCAGTAAGCCAGTCCGGTGTAGCGCTACGGATCACCCCACAGGGGGAAACCGATGCCCATCGCCGCAGAAGTGCAAGGGGACCAGGACACATCGAAGAGACTGCGCACATGCGGTTCCGTCCACTGGTTGCGGCCACCGCGCCGCAGTCGTTTGCCCATGGCGGTGGTCCCTGCTGGGTGGAACGCCCCGCCGCCGGAGCTCGATGCGTCGGGCGGCGTCCTGATCTGGAGGTACCCGGCAGCCCCACGCGGTCAGGCCAGAGCGGCTCAGGCCGCCCAGTGGCAATACGCCTCCACCCAGGCCCATCCCTCAGGCGCGGGGTCGGGTAGCGGTAGGTCGAGGATGCCGATCGCCTGAGCGTGCCGACCGTGTCTGCACAGGGCGGCGATGCCGCTGCCGGGCCGGTCCTGGATAGCGGTGACGGTCACGGTGACGCCGAGCACGACGGTGGCGAATGGCAGGGCCAGGCGGTTCTCGATGACCGCTTGGAAGGCGGCGAGCTGTTCGTACTCGTCGTAAGCGTCGACGATCGCCTCGGCGACCATGGCGTCGAGTTCGGCGGTGGACAGTCTCATCGCCTCTTCCGCCCTTGCCTGCACAGGAGTTCCGCGAGGCGGTCGCCGACCGGGGTGACGGTTGGCAGGGGCTCGTGCGCGAAGTGCTTCGCCTTGCGGCGGCGCAGCAGATCCTCCCCGTCCCGCTCCCAGGCGAACGTGGGCTTGCGCAGCAGTGCACGGAAGACGGCATCGGCGTTGTCGGGATGCCGCTGGACCAGACGGCGGATGACCATGGGAGAGACAGAGTCGTCGCTCAGGTACTCCCGCAGCCGGCCCAGGTAGCTGCGGTGACGGGCCAAGGCGGGATCGGCGAACAACGCGTCGAGTTGGCCGAAGTCGGCGTAGTAGCACAGGCCTTCGGTCTCGTCACAGATCACGGCGACGGTGTCCGCGTCACTGAATTCTTCGGGCAGCATGCTGAGCTCGTCCAGGGAGGGCCCGCCGTTGATCGGCTGCGCGGCGGCCTCATCGTCGAGTGCGGCCAGAACCTTGTCCTGCCGGTGACGGTGGTACTCCCGCATCCGCAGGCGCGCCTCGCCGGGGTCCAGGACGAGCATGTCTGTACCGAACACCTCGATGAAGTCGGCGCGGGCTTCGGTCTGCATCTCCCAGGCCCTGCGCAGCATCTCGGGATTACGGCGCAGCAACTGCGGATGAGCAGTAAGAGTCTGGACTGCAACCCGTGCCAGTTGCGGTCCGTCGCCGGGCGGGTAGGTGGCGAGGTTGCCGCTGATCAGCCAGGCGTCGGTGTCGGGGTGCACGGGCACGATGCGGGCGGCCACGAACATCCCGGTGCGGAGCTTGCCCAGGGCACGCCGCCCCAGGTTGGAGTGGACCCGGTAGACGAGGTCGTCGAGCAGGTTGTGCAGGACGATGGCATCCCCTTCAAAGCCCTTGACCTCGAAGACTCCCTCCACCACGTCGCGCCAGCCGAGTAGCATCGCCCGCTCGTCCTCGCCAAGCGGCGGCCGCCGCTGAGCCGTAAACCGCTCGAGGACGGTCGAGCCGTCCGCCAGCCGGTGCTGCAGCACGAAGTGGTCGATGGTGTCGATGGCGGTCGCCTCGTCCAGGAAGCCGAGCCGGTCCGCTGCCTCATCGAGTCGGGCATCCAGCCGCTGGGCAAAGCGCGGGCCCTGTGCGAAGGCCACCAGTTCGCTCTTGAGGTCCCCGCTGCGTGCCACCAGCGTGGCCACCTGGGGCACCATCGTGGAGGTGGGGGGATCGCTGTGTTCCACTATTTCTTCTTCCTGCCTGCTCTTGCCAGTGTGTTCCGTTGTCGCGAGTCGCAGGGGCTGCGCGCTTCGTGCCAGGGCGTGCGTCAGGAGCCGGGCGGCCGGGGCCGGTCCATGAGTTGTTGAGCGAGCCGTTCGGCATTCAGGGCGCGCACGGCGGCGTCGACGGCATCGCGGTCGGTGAGGTCGACGTCCCGCGCGGCGAGGGCGGCCGCAATCTGCTTGGCCGGGCCCCATGTCTCCTCGTCGTCGAAGGCTGCGCGGAAGGCAGGCACATGCGCCTCGATGGCGGTGACGACGGGAGTGATCCACGGCTCTTTAACGCCGCGTTCAGTGAGTGCGAAGGTCACCCATCGCTTCAATACATCGGGCAGGAGGAGGCGGTGTGCCTGATCGAGTACCGCCTTGCGGGGCAGCCAGTCCTCCAGGAAGAGGGCGACCTGGCCGGGGCTCCAGCACAGCGGCCCGCGGCTGAGGCAGTTCTCTGCGTAGTCCAAAAACAGCTCGGCCAGCGATCGGACGGTGTCGGCTTCCTCCGCCGCCGGGGCGCCCAACTGGGCGAAGGCATCCAAC
>NZ_JBSFJX010000185.1:0-16218 GCF_053598275.1 Streptomyces sp. NPDC001156
TTCTGGGGTGGGACGCGGGTGAGAGAGCTGCGGTACCGGTTGCCTTCCGAGGCTGCTCACCGCCGTCTTGGGCGGTGGTCCTTGTGCCCGCGGATCTCGACGTTGCAGTCCGAGACCTTCGAGTAGTCCCCGCCCGCTGCGGACTCGTCCGGGTGTGTCAATTTTTAACGGCTGATCTTGGTTGTTGAGGTGTCAGTTGTTGCTCGGGGTCAGGCGGCCCTCGAAGGCGATCTGTAACGCGTTCAGGGGTGCCTTCCAGCGCATGGTCCACCGCTTGCGGCCTGTCCCGCTCGGAAATAGGATTCCGGATCTGGCCTGCAGCTTCTCAGCGCGGGGCGATGGCCTCCACGGCGCCTGGGAAGATCCTCCGCCCCCGTCACCGTCAGCTGTGCTTTCCCCCGGCGCACCCTCGACGGCACCGAAGTCCGCGCCGCCCTGCTCGATCTGGTCGTTGGTGGACCGGGTGGTGTCGTGTGGTGTCGTTGATTTGGTCAGCGGAGGTCGCGGGGGTGCCAGCCGGCGGGGAGTTTGGGGAGTCCGATGAGGGCGTCGATGTTGAGGTGTTCTTGGAGGAGGGCTTTGAGGCCTCGGCCGTCGATGAGTTCCATGCGGCCGGTGCGCTGGGCGAATTCTTTGCTGGCGGTGCCGAACCAGGAGGTGGTGACGAGAATGCCTTTGGCGGCTGCTTTGTCGTGCATGACGCCGGCCAGGGCGCGGATGGCTTCGGTGGGGACGACGTTCTTGTAGCGCTTGGCCTGGATGATGCACAGTCCGCCGATGATGGGGTCTTCGTTGGTGGCGACCGCGTCGATGCCGTCGTCGCGGGAGGCCTGGGTGACCCAGGTCTTGAGGCCGATTGCCTCGAACAGGCGGCGCACCAGGTGCTCGAATTCCGAGGGGTCCAGGGCGATCAGGTCGGGGCGGCTGTCGAGGCCGGCAACGACGTCGATCTCCTCGATGAACTTGTACTTGCTCAGGTCGAACGTCACCACGGGCCGGACGGGCTCGAGGTCGTAGGGGTGCTGGGAGACGATCGCGTTCAGATGGCGCAGGCACAGCACCGGGTCGAGCTCGGGCTCGTCCAGTACGAGCTCGTCGAAGGTGCCGCGTTCGGTGCGGACGCTGACCAGGCACGGGCGGATGTCCTTGCCGGTGGCCCGGTCCTTGGCTTGCACGTGTCCGTTGAACGCCACTGAGCTGACCAGGGCAGGCGGGGTCACGGCGAGGACCTCGTCCACAGCGCGTAGCGCGAGGCGGGCGACGAGCTGCTTGTACAGCTCCTTGGTGTCCGCTTCCTTCCGCGGCTGCGGTACCACCGCCGGCGGGTCGGCCGCCTTGTACCGGTAGCCGGTCGCGGACGGGATCACGTCCTGCCCGGGCAGGTCCACATCCACCATCAGCTCACCGGATTCGGGCGCATACGCCAGCCGCCACGCCCGGCGTAGCCCCGGCGGATACTCGCACTCGGCCAGCACGTCCTCTACCGCCTCCACGAAGGCCGTCGCCCCTCCGGCCAGTGCCTGCTCCACAGCCTCACGGTGATCACGCGGGCCGGGCGAGCGGTCCATGAGTACTCGGTGCAACGCTGCCTGGCGCGCCTGCACCTCGTCGGTCCGCTGCTGTGCTTCGGCCTTCATCTGTTCGACCTGCTCCTGCTTGGCCAGCCGCGCCGCCTGCTGCACCCGCCGGGCCTGCTCCTTCTTCTTCTGCTCGGCCTCTCTCTCCCGCGCCGCCTGCCGGCGGGCCAGATCCCGCTCGACCTGCTCCACCTTCTGCTTGCGCTCCGCGTCCTGACGCTTCTTCTCCCGCTGCGCCGCCGCCCACCGCTGCGCCTGCTCGCGCTCCTGCTTGGCCGCGTCCCTCTCCTTGCGCAGGCGCTCTTGTTCCGCGGCCCGGGCCCTGCGGGCCTCTTCCTGCTGCAGCCGTTTTTCCTCGGCAGCCTTGGCTTTCTTCGCTTCCTGGTAGGCCTGCAGCAACTGAGTAGTCAAGGACTTATTGCGAGCCACGGCGCCCCCCTCAGACCCGTCGTGTCACCTGCTGTGAAGCCATGCCCGTCCCACAAGAACAACAACCCCGGCATCGCGCTCGTAGAGGCCCGTGGCGATTGAACGTTGCCGGTGGCCGGCCGGCTCTCCGAGTGAGTGAGGCAGGCCGCAGCGGGCAGTCGCCCAGGCCGCAGGCTGATGTCCCGCGAGGCGGCGCGGCGGGCGTGGGAGATCGCCGCCCGCATCCCCGCCAAGGACTGGCCGCATTGCCCGGATGAACCTAGACAGGGGGCCGCACCCGAGGTTCGGGTGCGGCCCTGACGCGTTCCGATGCCTCAACCTTTCCCCGCCACTTTCAGGAAGGCATAAAGCCGTCGCGATGCGCAGGGATGCCCGTACGGGTGAAGGTAGGGACCGGCTGCCAACGGGGGCATCCCCCGGGGCGACGAGGTCAGCCCTCTGACCCTTCGGGATGTAGCGATTCTCTGTGGCCGCGGGAGGCGGATTGTGCGGCGGCGACGATCTTGTGTGTGAGCGCTCCAGTGAGCGCCGCTCTACTCGATCTGGTTGTCCAGCTCGGACACCTGCTGCGCCACCGTGGCCAGGTAGCCCGCGCGCTGACGCTGACACTGCGGTTCGCCGGCGGACCCTCGTGGGACAAGCCCCGCCGCCTGCCCGAGGTCACCGCACACGAAGAGGACTTGCGCGTCATGGCGTACCGGCTGATTGATGCCGCGGGCCTGCCACGCGGCCGCCTGACCGGTCTGGTTCTCAAGGCCGAGGATCTGGCAGACGCCGGCCAGATCGCCCAGCAGATCAGCCTGGACCGCCCCCGCCAAGCACGCCTGGTCGCCGAAGAGGTCAGCGACCGCATCCGCGACAAGTTCGCCCCCGGTGTCATCGGCCCGGCCGCCTCATTCCGCCACGCATCATGACTGTTCTCTGCAGGTCAGGCGGCGGCTTGTGGGGGCGACTGAACTGCTCGCGGACCGAGGCCTTTCGTCCGGCGCCTTGATCAGCTTGAGGTTGACGGCTTGGCCTATGCGGGTGGGTACGAGTTCAATGGCCCGGTGACCACGCCGACACCCTCGCCCCCGCGTTCCACCCGGGAGACGATCGCGGGCCAGATCCCGTTGGACGACGTCCTGGCACACCTACGCGCACGCAGACCGGCGTTCCACTCCGAAGCCGATCTACAGCATGGCTTCGCCAGGGCATTGTGGGAGGCGGCGCCAGACGTACGGTCCCGCCTGGAGGTGCCACGGCGCGGGCCCGACCGGACCGAATACCTGGACCTGCTGTGCCTGGGACCGGTAGGCCGAACGGCGATCGAATTCAAGTACGTCACCCGACGGTGGACAGGCCTGGCCGGGACACCCTCCGAGGAGTACGACCTGCGCAACCACGGCGCGCCGGACCTGGCGCGGCGGGACTTCGTGCGCGACGTGGCGAGACTGGAACGCTTCTGCGACCGAGAGGACCAGAACGGCCTGGCGCTGCTCGTGACGAACGACGTGTCCTTGTGGCAGCCCCAGCCGCCCGGCCGGGCGCGAACGAGGGACGACGACTTCAGAATCCATGAGGGGCGCACACTGAGCGGCACGCTCCTGTGGGCCGGCGGTGCGTACACCCCCAACACCTGCGTGCTGCGGGGCGCGTACCCTCTTGTCTGGCGCCCGTATGCCGAGCTGGGGGGCGTAGGAGGCGAGTTCCGCTGCCTTGCGGTCTTCGTGAGCCCGACGGCGAGCGAGGCGTGAACAAGGAGGGCACGCGGCCGGTCGGATCCGGCTAGCGTGGAAGCATGACGATGGCGGACGAGTGGCCCGACTTCCCAGGGGATCTGGATCCCGGGAGCGTGTCCTTCCGTGAGGGGCGTTGTACCTGGCACGGCAGAAACTGCGATGAGGCGCCGACCAAAGTTGTGCGCACGCGGGATGGCCGCCGGTGGGCGGCATGCGCGCGAGCAGTGCGAAAGATCGCCGACGATCGAGAAGCCTCTGCGTGACACCGCACCATCCGGTGGGCCTGGGTAGCACTTCAGCAGCTCTGGACGGCAGCCTGATGCTCACCACTGCGGCGGCGCAGCGGCGCAGCCGATCGGGTATCGCCGCCTTGGCCCTTCACCTTCGTCGGCCCCACCAGCATGTATGCCCTCATGGAGGCCACCAGCCTCGTCGCCTGCCACCGCCGCGGCACCTTCGGCCTGCACGCCTGACGGTGCCCGCGGTCCAGGCCGGGCCGGCCTGGACCGGCGCGCCACGGGCACTGGGCCGCTGGCACTCATCTTCTTCCCCGGGCAACATCCCTCGGCAAAGATGCCAAGGCTGCAGCTGTCGGCCCCGCTGACCACGAGACTTCGGCCGGTCCTTCGAGTCGGCTGACGCAAGCAGCTGGCTGGGTGCGGTAGTTCAGGGGGTGGGACGATGGATGCGCTGACGGTGGTGTCCGCGCTCGTGGCGCTGGTCGGCGCGGCGACGACGGCGGGGCTCGGTTACTGGGCGCAGCGGCGCCTGCGGTTGGTTGAGCGACAGAACCTGATGGATTCCTACGGCGCCTCGCTGGCCTGGGCTGCGTACGACTTGCAGGCAAGGTTGTATAACGTTCTGTACGGCCACGAGGTCGATCTCTCATCGGGGCCTTCTCGCGGCTTCCTGACTTCTTTCCACCTTCAAGGCACCCTGGAGGAGCGGGAGTACGTGCGCCGCAGCACGGTGTTCGTGCTTGCCGAGTACTTGGGGTGGGTGGAGATCCTGCGGCCCGATATTCAGTTCCTCGACCTCGGGCAGTCACGGGCCAGCCAGCGCGCCGTGACGGTGATCTCAACCATCGGTGCGGTGCTGAACCGTACTTCTGCAGCCAGCAACGTTCTGCGTCTGTGGCGTGCTGAGCAGCGGGCCGTCGGCGAGCTGATGGTGCATCCCGAGGGTCAACCAGGCCAGCGCAGGTGCCTGGGTTACGCCGAATTCTGCGAGAAGCTTGATGGTGACGAGGCCTTCCGGCGGTGGTTCGCCCCGCTCCTCGCGGACGTCGACCGGCTCGCACAGGACACGGCGCCGGCTGTGCCCCGGCTTGCCGAACTCCAACAGAAGCTCATCGCTTTGATCGACGTGTTGGACCCAAAGGCCGAGCGGTTCCCGCAGTTCCGTGAAGTGGCCGGGGCAGCAAGGAGCGTCAGACCGGCGGGCTGAGGTGCTTGATCGCAGTTCGACGTGGGGTCGGGTGCGGCTGGGCGTGCTGGTTGGCGGCACTCGTCTCCGCCAACCAGAGGCAAACAGACCGTGACGGTACGCTTCCCCGACGAATGCGGGCCGCGTCGCACGGTTCGCCGGTGATGGTCTTGGGCCCTACAGCCCAAGGGCGCGTCGTAGCTGTTCGATCAGAGTCTCGATCTGCTCTCCGAGGGCCGTGGTGGCTGTCAGACCGGCGGTGATCTGCGTGGCTGCACGCCGCAGACGACCGATGTTCGGTGACCGGTCCTCGTTCTGGGCACTCTGCACTTCGTCCTCGAAGTCTTCTGCCCAGGTGATAATGGCCGGGTCGACATCCTTAGAGGAGGAAGCCTGTGCCCGCACCAGGCTCACCAGGGCGGCCGCCAGGTGTAGCACCTGGTCGGCAGGCAGACCCTGGACGCTGCGCGCGTCCAGGCTGTTGAAGTCTCCGAGTTGGGCATTGCCGGTGATGTGAGTGTCGCCGAATCGGCTCATGTGGTTGTGCACCTCCATGGCGTTGATGACGATCCCGGGGCGGGGGGCTTGGGCTCCGCGGTCGGAGGTGACGGGGACGTCGCCGAACATCAGGCCGAACCAGTGGACGGTCAGCCCCCAGTCGACGGCTGCTTCCTGTAGATGCTGCTCGATTCGAATGCGGAGCTCCTCGACTGCAGCAGTCGCGAAGTCGCCGTTCAGGCCGCGCAGACCCTGGACGATCTCATGGCGCATCACCTGGTCGAGGGCCTGGATGTAGCTGGCGATGCCGTACGTGGCGGTATAGGGGTCGCTCACCTGATAGTGCACCATCGCATTGAGGCGCAACTCGTCGTCGTCCGCGCCTGTCTCGACGAAGACAGGAATCGGCACGGTCTGGCGCCGCAGGTCGATGCGATTGCGGATGGTGTCGATGTAGGGGTCTATGCGGTGCAGCCCGGATTCCAGCGTCCTCGAGTAGCGCCCGAACCGTTCGACGATCGCTGCCGAGCCTTCAGGGATGACCTGCACAGAACGGAACGTGTACACGCCCAACCCCACGCCGCTCGCAGCACCGACGACTCCCGCCAGCAATCCCTGTCTCACAGCTCCCCCGGCCTTCTGGGCTCGCACTGCTAGCCAGTTGCCCCGCGGCGACAGCATCCCACGAGTCACCGCTCGTCGGCTGCGCGGCAGCGCAGCTGCCGCCGAGACCGGGTCCGGCGCACCTGTGGATGAGGAGGCACTGACCGGCCTGGAGCCGGTGAGGGACTGGTCCTGCTCATGGGATCTGCGCGGCGGCTTGGCGGACGCGTGCGCTGTTGTCGGTGCGGAGTCGTTCGGTGATGGCCTCGTACTTGAGGCGTTCGTCTGGGGGGAATTCAGCGAGGGTGTGGGCCAGGCAGTGGCGGACGCCGGTGTTGGAGTCCTCGGCGAAGATGCGTGCCAGAGAAGGATCCCGGTGATCGGCGCGGCCCCAGCAGATCACGGCAGTCTGCCGCACGAACTGTGAGGGGTGGGTGGCCATCAGGGACGTCGGCGCGGGGGCCAGGCGGTCGAGTGCGAGCATGGTCCGTGCCTGCAGCCAGCCGTGGCCTCGTTTTTGTTCGGGATGGGTCAGCAGTGGGAGCAGGCGCTGTTCGACGTGGATGGCTTGCTCGGCGGTGGTGGCGAAGACGGCGGTGGCGTGCAGGATCTCTGCGGACAGACGCCAGTCTGCTCCAGTATTGATCTTCATGCGGCTCAGGGGGTGCTGGGTGCGTCGGTCGAAGGCGTCGGCCGGGTGCTCTCCAGGATCTTGGTACAGGCCCATGAGCCGTTCGAACATGTCATCTCGCACGGGCGCCGGCAGGGTTTCAGCGAGGATGGACAGCGCGTGAACGGCGTCGGAGCGTCGGTCGGCCGTGTCGTTGCGGTCTTCAGCCCACAGCAGCAGGTGTGCTGCGACGCGTTCACGCAAGAGTCTGGTCGGCTCGCCTGTGCCCACGGTGCTCTGGTCGTCGGAGCACGCCATGAGGAATTCCGCGCACTGCCGCGCGACGGAGCCCATGAAATAGAAGGAGCGGACGGTCCCCACCGGTTCGGCCAGAACGGTGTAGGCCAGCTCCCGCGCGGTCTCGGCGACAGACGGGTCGTCCACCCGCCAGTTGGCCAAGAGGGCCACGGCCCCGCGGTGTCCCTCCTGCGCTCGTTCGCGTACCACTGGCACGGCCGCCGACAGGTGGGCATGGAGGCCGGCAAGCAGACCGTCAGCGCCTTTTATGTCGAGCTTCCATGCATCCAGCAAGGCTTGGACGGCCCGGTCTGCTACGGGCAGTTCGGCCTTGATGCAGGCACCGAGGAAGGCCAGCATCTGCTCATCGGTGTACCGGTAGGTGTTCGGCTCTCTGGGAATCCATTCGACCAACAAGGGCAGGACCTGTTGCGCTGACTCCGCCGGCAGCCGCTCATTGAGTGCTCCAAGCGCTCCGAGAGCCTGCATGACTGGATGGATGCCCGTCAGCCCCGACTGCGGGCCCGTGATGATGTCCGTCAAGCGGGCGGCGATGCTCGCGACGGCGTCATCAGGAATAAGGTCTGCCTGTTGGCCGATCACCGCTGCCGCTGTGCTGCATACCCACCGTGCTCTCACCTCCAAGAGGTCGCGTACATCGAGGAACTCGGGAACCGATTCGGCGGCGGAGTGCGCGTCCCTCCTGCGGCCGGCAAGGACGAAGCGATGCACGGCGCGCTTCCTTTCGCCGGCGCGGTTGAAGACTTCGCCGTAGCGCTGGTGGGCGAGGATCTCGTCGGTCAGTGCACCGGAGATCCGGTCCTGCCACAGCCACTGGTGCGAGGCTCGTAAGGCGTCCGGCAGTTTGTCGTCGACCAGGGCTTCCAGCGCGCTGACGGCCGGGTTGAAAGAGAGGTCGATGAGTCGCGCGCCCTTGGCGCCGACCGTGCGGGCCGAGAGCATGGCCTGGGACGATTCCCTGAATCCGACGTTGTACTGATCGGACAGAAAAGAGATGGACCGCAGGGCGTGCCGGGCGTCGCCTCCCAGGCCCTCTCGGGTAGCGGCCAGTACAGCGCGCCGGTAGGCCTCGATGGCTTCGCTTCCGAGGTCTGCAAGGGCCAGGGCGCGTCCGCGGCGCATGTGCACCAAGACCGCGAACCGTTCCGGTATGCGACCGCCCAGAGCGCGCCGGTCGAGGTCGGCATAGGCCTCTTCCGGGCTCTGTCCGGCTCGTACGGCCAGGTCCGCCAGACAGCACTCCAAGCGAATCCGCAGAAGCCCTGTCTGAGAGGTGACAACCTGGGAAGCCAGATCAGACAGCCTTGCCGGATGATCGTCGGGGTCTTCGTCGACAACGATCTGCTCGATTACCGCCAGCACCAAGCGGGGTGCCAAGGGCTCGCCCACGTGCACTACAGCCACAAGCGCGGTGGTCACCGGCGCGAGGTCATATCCGTACTCGAACCAGTCCGCCAGCGCCTTCAAGACCACGTAGATGTCGGGTGCCGTGCCGCCAGCGTCAGAAGCCAGCCGCTCCAGGCGCTCATCCACGAACATGCGATCGCCGGCCTCGTACCGGTCAAGCATCAACTTAGCTGCGACGGTGAATGCCGCGTCGGCCTGTCCCGCGGACGCCAGCAGGTCGCGCTGCCGAGTGCGTAGCTGGCCGGCATGCCCGGTAAACGAGGCCTGTTCAAGTTCATGCGCCAATTCTCCGAAGAGCTCGGCAGCCGGCCCTGGCTCCGTCCCCGCGAGTTGCTGAGCGCGGTGCAGGGCGTCCGCTAGGCCCAGGTGCTCGAGCGGGTCGTTCAACAGCGCGTAGCCATGCGGCAGGGACGGAACCGGAGGCGTCTCCGCCCCGCAGAATGCCTTGGCCCACTCTGGACCGAAGACGCCAGCGACAAGGTACGGGCGTTCCCGCAGGAACCGGGAAAGAGCGCGTGCGTCGTACAGATCAATCTCTATGTCGCCCTGGTACTTCTCCTGCAGGGCGACAAGCTCGTCTTCCACGGCAGTGTCATCGACGACGCACCCCGTTGCCAGGACAAAACGCACCGCCTCGAACCGTCGCTCGGACCATCCCTTATCAGGGGTCGTAGTGCGGGGTAGGCCGGTGAAGTCGGTGACGGCCGCACGGAGTGCGGGCGCCTGCAGGGAGAGTATCCTGCGCGCCTGGTAGACGTGCGTCTGCCCTTTCCGCCTGCCGATGAGGTCGAGTCCGCCCTGGTCCTGTCCGGATCGGCCGTAGCCGCGGATGTCGTTCATCCCGTCGACAAGCCACATGACCTCGCCGACCACGCGCTCGAACACAGCCGGGGACAGCTCGCCGAAGGGTAACGCCTCGGGGGCAGAAAGGGGCGGGCTGAGGGGGAGCTGACTCCGCCGACTGACAAGCGCACTGAGACGGATTTCCTCCAAGGGCAGCTCAGTAGCCATCCTGCACTCCTTGCTCGCTGCCGACCTGCAGCGCTTGCTCGCCTCAGGCACGGATGTTATCTGCAAGTGAGTTAGGCGGTTTCGTTTGGATCACCTGGCTGACCAGAGGAAGATGCTCGCAACGTGGAGTCCGGCCAGGTAGATGGCTGCTGTCTTCTCGTAGCGGGTGGCGATGCCTCGCCACTGTTTCAAGCGGTTGATGCAGCGTTCGACCGTGTTGTGGGCATGGGGGCGTGATCGCGCACTATGCGGTCGCAACGCCCAGGAAGCGCAGCACCGCTAGGACGCGGCGGTGGTCGGCGTCGGCCTTGGGCAGGTCGAGCTTGGTGAAGATGCTGTTGATGTGCTTGGCGACCGCGCTCTCGCTCACGACCAGCTCGGCGGCGACGCCGGAGTTGGACCGGCCGCCCGCCATCAGCTCCAGCACCTCCCGCTCGCGCGGCGTCAGCCGGTCGAGCGGATCGCTGTGCCGGCGCACCAGCAGCTGCGCGACGACCTGCGAGTCGAGCGCGGTGCCGCCGGCCGCCACCCGGCGTACCGCCTCGGCGAACTCCTCGACGTCGGCGACCCGCTGCTTGAGCAGATAGCCGACGCCCGAGGTGTTGGCGGCGAGCAGATCGGCCGCGTACCGCTCCTCCACGTACTGCGACAGCAGGAGCACGGCGGTACGCGGGTACTGGCGGCGGATCACCAGCGCGGCGCGCACTCCCTCGTCGGTGAAGCCGGGCGGCATGCGCACGTCGACCACGGCGATGTCGGGACGGTGCTCCTCGACGGCCGCTAGCAGCCCTTCTGCGTCGGCGACTTGCGCGCACATCTCGAAGCCGGCCACCTCCAGCACCTTGACCACGCCGATGCGCAGCAAGAGGGAATCCTCGGCGATCACGGCGCGCACGGCAGCTCCACGGTGATGACGGTCGGGCCCCCGGCGGGGCTGCGGCAGGAAAACGTGCCGTCGACGGACGCGACGCGCTTGGCGAGCCCGGCGAGCCCGGTGCCACCGCCGGCCGCCGCGAGATCCGCGCCGCCCGCGCCGTCGTCCGCGACGACCACCAGCAGTGTCTCCCCGATCCGCTCCACGGTCACGTCCGCCCGGGTCGCCTGGGCGTGTTTGACCACGTTCGTCAGGGCTTCGGAGACCACGAAGTACGCGACGGCCTCGACCGTGGGTGAGGGGCGCTGCGGCAGGTCCACCGCCACGTGCACCGGGATCGGGAGGCGGGCGGCGACCCCGGACAGCGCGGCGTCGAGGCCGCGGTCCTCAAGGACGGCCGGATGCAGACCGCGCACCAGGCTGTTCAGCTCGGCGATCGCCTCCTTCGCCTCGCGGTGCGCCTCGTCGATCACCTTGCGGGCGTCCTCCGGCAGGTCGCCGAGGGTGGACCTGGCCAGGCCCAGGTTGACGGCGAGTGAGACGAGGCGCTGCTGCGCGCCGTCGTGCAGGTCGCGCTCGATCCGCCGCCGCTCGGCGTCGGCGGCGTCGAGCACACCGGCCCGGCTCTCGGCGAGGTCGGCTACCCGGCGGGCCAGCTTCTCCGTTCGGCTGGGGCCGAGCAGGACCTCGGCCGCCCGGGTCTCCAGCCGCACCAGAGCGCCGGTCAGCCGGGGCCCGAGGAACAGCAGGGCGAGACCGCCGGCGGTGATGTACGCGGCCTGCGTGGTGTACCCGACGTCGGTGACCCGCCACTGCGGGGGCAGCGCCCAGATCCACACGTAGATGGAGGCGGCCACGAGAGCGACGGCCCAGACGGCGAGGACGGCGAGGTCCAGGACGGCGAACAGCGGACCCGCCACGGCGTGGTAGCAGACCTGCCGCCACAAGGCCCGCGTGGTCAGCCGGCGCACCGCCGACTTCCAGTTGCGTCCCGGCCCGGGTACGGCGGGGCGCGGGAGGTCCTTGCCGACGAGCGCCCGGTAGCGCCGCCGCTGCCCGACGGTCAGCAGGGGTGTCACCACGAGCGTGAGCAGCACGGGCAGCGGAGTCACGGCCGGCACCAACGCCGCCATCGTGCCGACCAGCCAGAGCCACAGTGGCACCACGGCGAGGTGGAGCGGCAGGCCGGCGGCGACGAGCGCGGTCCGGTGTCCCGCCCTGCGGAACGGCCGGCCCAGCACCAGCTGCAGCCACGTCGTGAGTTGCATGCGTCAAACGGTAAAGCCGCAGGCCATCCCCATGCCATGACGCTCCCGCCCGGTTCGGGGGTGCACTTATCTCCACCCCGGGTCGGAACCCTGCGTGACTGACGGCGCCCCAGTGCACGCCGGAGGCTGGAACACGTGAAGGGGACAGCCGACGGAGAGCGGGGGAAGAGGATGCGTCAACTGGCGTTGTGCGATGAGGAAGTGGCCAGCCCAGAGGACTTCGGCCGCACCGAGGTCATCCCGCTCCACGAAGAGGCGGAGGAGCCGCGCCCGGCGCGGGGCATGCGGCGGGCCGGGTGGCTGCTGGTCGCCTGCGGGCTCGCCCTGCTGCCGTGGCTGTACGTGCTGGCCACCGGCCTGCCGGCCACCGCGACCGCGGCGCACTGGCCGGTCGCCTGGGTCGGGCTCGACGCGCTGGAGGCGCTCGGCCTGATCGCCACCGGCCTCCTCGCCGCCCGCGGCGACCGGCGGCACGCCCTGGCAGCCGCCGCGACCGCGACGCTGCTTGTGGTGGACGCCTGGTTCGACGCCACGACCGCGGCCCCGGGCGGCGACTTCGCCACCGCGGTCGCCATGGCGCTCGGCGCCGAGCTGCCGCTCGCCGCGCTGTGCGGCCGGCTGGCGCTGCGGGCGCTGAGCCGGCACGCGTGACGCCGACCGCCCGACCGCATACCACGAACAACGATCACGAACCGAATCGATCCACCGGAGAACACCATGCACCGCATCACCACCGCCCCCGTCGCCCCGATCCCGGCCCGGACCCGCTGGGCGGTCGCCGCCGGCGCGGGCGCCGCGTTGGCCGCCGCCTGGTGGCTGGGCGACACGGCGCCCTATCCGTACGCCCAACGCGGCCTCCTCGACGTGCCGTTGCCGTTCCTGACAGCCGACCGGATGGACGCCGTACTGCAACCGCGGCCGGGGGAGCGGATCCTGGAGATCGGCCCGGGGACGGGCCTGCAGTCGCTGCACGTCGCCCCGCAGCTCGGGCCGGAGGGACGGCTCGATGTGCTCGACATCCAGCAGGAGATGCTCGACCACGTGATGTGCCGCGCCGAGCGCGACGGCCTGGCGACGATCAGGCCCACCCGCTCGGACGCACGTGAACTGCCCTACGCCGACGGGACATTCGACGCCGTATACGCCGTGACCGCGCTCGGCGAGATCCCCGAGCCGGATCGGGTACTGCGCGAGGCGGCACGGGTGCTGGCACCAGGCGGGCGGCTGGTGATCGGCGAGTTCTTCGACCGGCACTGGATCCCCTTCGGCCGGCTGCACCGGCTCGCCGAGGCCGCCGGCCTCCACCTGACCGAGCGCCGCGGCCCAAGCCCGGCATACCTCGCCCGCTTCCGACCCTGCGGAGCCGACGCGCCCGTTCGCCAGGGCGAGCGCCTCGCCCACAGCGACCGGGAAAGCGACGACGGGGAAGCGTGAGCACCGCACGCAGGGACCGCGATCACCGAGCTGAACAACCTGGCGCGCGGTAGGCCGCTCCAGGAGGCGAGGGGGCTCCGCCCCAACCGCGGCCAGCCACGAAAACCGCGGCGCCCCCGCAAGGTGGGAGGGGAGTCCTGCGGCTTCTGCTGCGTGATTCCGGTCTCCGATCGTGCTGGGTCCTCTCCGGCAGCAAGCCCGGGCGGCGGCGATAAGGCGGGTGCGTCCAGCAGCCCCGCGGAGTTCTGCGAGCGGGCCTGTGGTGGTGCAGTGCCGACTGGCCCATTCCGCGCGGTTTTCGGCGGTGCTACCCAGCCACAGGTGAGCGGGGCTGGTGTAGGCGGCTTCTTCTGGATCAAGGTGGGGGTGAGTGATGACGGCGGTTCTGGGGTGGCACCCTGGAGCGATGCGACCTGGGACCGACGTCACCGAGAACGGCCTGCGGCATCTGCTCAATGAGTGGGATCCGATCGGCGTCGCTGACGCGGTGCAGGACGAGTACGACTGCATGCTCGTCCCTCTCCTTCAGCGGCTCCGGGGGGCGCCGACCAGGCGGAGATCGGTGAGTTCCTGCGGCATGAGCTGGAAGACCCCTTCGGTCTCACCCCTCTTCCGTCAGAGCCGGAAGCGATGGCTGCCCGGGTGATGTCCTGGTGGACAGCTGCCGGGAAAACCGATGGCACCGGCTGCGTGTAGTCGCTCCCTTCGGATCGTCTGCTCGTTTGTCCTGGTGTGCCGTTGACTGACGCGCAGTGGGCGCGGATCGAGCCGTTGCTTCCGGACCGGACACCGAAGCGGGGTGGCCGGTGGCGGGACCACCGAGAGGTGATCGACGCCATCGCCTGGAAGTTTCAGACCGGGGCACAGTGGGTGCAGCTGCCGGAGAAGTACGGCAACTGGCGGGGGGTCTACAACCGGCTGCTGCTCTCTGCACCTGGGGTCACCGGCGATGGCTGGCACCCCACGCGAAGGCCAGGTCGTCCAGCAGGAAGTCCTCCAGCTCTGCGTCCCACACCCCATCCAGGAGGAGCGGGGCGGTCTCGAACCGCTCGCACAGCACCAGGCTCTCGGGCTGGCCGACCAGGGCGTACCGGCCGTGTTCGGCGGGCGTGCTGCCTGGCCCGTACGCGCGCAGCATCTCCTCCAGGCGCTCGCGGTGCCGGTCGGCGAACGCTTCCAGCCGCTGTACATAGCCGGCGCGCTCGCCCTCCCGTACGGCGCTGAGGGCGACGGCCAGGATCTCCTGGGAGGCCTTGGGAACGAGGAAGTGGCCCGGGTCCGTCAAGGCCCACGTGAACCGCTGAGTCACCGCCAGGATCTCCTTCGCATCGAGCGTCGGGGTCGGCGCCGACACCTCGCTCTGGGGTACGCGGGGGACCGGCTGCCGGAGATGGGTGAGCAGCTGGGCGTTGGACTCGGCACGCCCGCGCTGGGCGGCGGCGGTGTCGGCGATGCGCAGCAGGTAGCTCGCGACCGCCCGCACGCCCTTGAACCAGCCGTCCTCGAAGGCCTGCTCCGAACCGGCGGGGGGGCTGCTCTCGGACACCCAGGTGTGCGCCCCGGCCACCGCCCCGGCCTCCAGTTGCGAGACGAGCTGGTCCGCCTGCGCTGTAGGGACGCCGGCCTCGGCGAGCGCCTCGAACACCGTGATGCGCGCGGTCACCGCGTCGCTCTGGTGCCAGCTGATGCGGGTCAGCTCGTCCATGTGCGGGTCGTGTTGCTCGGTGCTCATGCTGCTCCTCCCTTGTCCTGTGTGTTTCGGTGGTTGCCCCAGTCCGGGTCGCGTACGGGGGCTGGCGCCCGCGTCTTGGTGGCCGGGGTGCGCAGGATGCGCCAGCTGGTGCGGAGTCTGATGGTCTGCGGGGGAGTGTCAGTTGAACTTCGTCATCTGAGCGTCAGTGGTGCAGGCGCGGCGACCTGGTCGTTGGCGCTGACGGGTGATGCTCACCCGTTGCTGGCATGAGTGACGAAAGACCATGTCATTCCCACGCCGACCGCCAGCCTGGCAGCACGGCAGGTGCCGCGCTCGTACAGGCATCGTGTTTCACTCGTTGTGGGGGTCCTGTTGCGGCAGGGGTGCGGTTGGGGCACGCTGCGCGGCAGCCCGGAGTTCGATGTCCACGATGGCGTTCGCGATCCCTTCCTTGCGCCACTTCTCGGGACGTTCGTCGTGCGACAGGCCGCCCTCGTAGGCCATGCTCAGCAGGGTGTCCTTGGTGTGGTAGCGCACCAGTTCGTTGACGCGGTGCATCCGCGCGATGCGGGCGATGTTGGCCTGGCGCTCTTCCTCGGACCGGGCCGGTTTGCTGGAGCGGGGAAGCGCATGGGCCAGACACCCGCCCACCGCAGGGACGTGCCGGCGGGCTGTGACGACGTGTCCTCGTCCTTGTCGGCGGTGTGCGGGGCCGTGGTGTCGTCCTGGTCGTCCGGAATTTGTGCGTCCGGTGGGGCGGGCTGGACGGGCTCGTCGTGGGCCGGTGCCGGACCGCTGGTCGGGCCCGGCACCGGCGCGGATGTCTGGGGCGGGGGAGCGTCGCGGCCGGCACGGAGCGCGGTGAGGGCGGCGCGCTGCTCCGGGGTGAGCTTGTCCCACCGTGTGGGGCTCGTAAAGTCATCGCTGCAGGTGGGAGCTCGTGTGCAAGATCCCTCGACGGTGGCTGGGATGCTGCACCAGTGATCATCTCGCTGCTGTACCGGGCCACCCGGGCGTTGCTGTCCGTGCCTGCGGTCCTACTGCGCCGGGACACGGCCAAGGACGCCGAACTGCTGGTGCTGCGGCACGAGAACGCGGTGCTGCGACGGCAACTCGCCGGTCCGGTCCGCTACGAGCCCGCGGACCGGTTCTGGCTGGCCGCGCTGTCGTCGCTGATACCGCGCCAGCGCTGGAGCTGTGTCTTCCCGGTCACGCCGGGGACGCTGCTGGCCTGGCACCGCAGGCTGATCGCCAGGAAGTGGGACTACGCCGACCGACGCCGCACCGGCCGCCCTCCCACGGCCGCCGCGCTCAAGAAGCTGGTTCTGCGTCTGGCAAAGGAGAACCCGC
>NZ_JBSFJX010000186.1:0-15977 GCF_053598275.1 Streptomyces sp. NPDC001156
AACGCGGGAGACCAGTGCATCCACCACCGTTCGGGATGCGCCAGTTGACCAGGACTGGGTACAAGACCCACTCCTGCTCACTGACTAGGAACGGTGTATCTGGTGTACGACAGTTCCTGTCCAAGGACCGCACCGCCCGCGCGCTGGCCGATCTGTTCGGTGCTCCGGTCGCGGTGGCCACCGTGGCGGGCTGGGTCCGCCGGTGCGCCAGGACCCTGGACACCTTCTGCCGAGACCCGCAACCCACACCGCATTGCTCCGCGCACCATCCTCAGCGCCCTCGCCTCGGCAGGCGCCCTGGGCGGCCTGCTGCTGCTCGGCGCTATTCTCGCCGCGCCCAGCCTCTCCGACGGCCGCCTCGCCACCGAGGGACTGAGCTACGTCCTCACCAGCAGTCTGGGCGACGGCGTGGGCAAGATGTTCCTCGCGGACGTGGCGGTTGCCATCTGTGTGGCCACGCTCGCCATCCAGACCGCCGGCACCCGCATGCTGTTCTCAATGGCGCGCGACCGGATGCTGCCCTTCTCCGCATGGCTGGCCAAGGTCTCGCCGCGCACGGGCATGCCCTACGTTCCGGCCTTTGTGGTCGGCGTCATGGCCGCGGCGCTCGTGCTGCTCAACCTCGCCTCCCCGGAGGCCTTCGTGGCTATCGGCACCACATGCGTCGCGATGCTGTATCTCGCGTACGCGGGGGGTCACCGCGCCGATGTTGGTCCAGCGGTTGAAGGGCCGGTGGCCTGCGACGGACGCTGGCGACCATGACGAGCTGGGCAGGCCGCTGTTCTCCCTCGGCCGCTGGGGTCTGCCCGTCAACGCGCTCGCGGTCCTCTACGGGCTGTTCATGGCGGTCCATCTCTCCTGGCCGCGCGCCGAGGTCTACGACCCGGCGGGAGGCCACTGGTACTTCCAGTGGTTCACCGTCCTGTTCGTCGGCGCCACGGTCGCCGGCGGTGCGGGGTACCGCCGCCGCAGAAGGACTGCCCAGCCGACGACGGGACCGGGCCACAGGGATCCGGCCGATGCCGTACGGATCTGACTGGGTATGCGCCCCGAGCACGTCCTCACCCTCGCGCCGCGAGGAGCCGCTGCCCCTCGCGGCGCAGTCGTGCCAGGGACCGCTGCGGCACGCCCGCGATCCGCAGTGCCGCGTCGGCCGTCGCCACCGCGAGGGCCTGAGGGTCGCGGGCGGGGTCGGCGCGCCGGATGAGGATCACGCTTTCAGTGAGGCCGAAGAGGAGGTCCGTACGCAGCGCGAGCTCTAGTGCGCCGAGCGCCGCGCCCGGCTCCGTGTCCGCCAGCAACTGTCTGTAGGCCGCCTTCAGTTCGGCGCGGACCTGGTGGAAGACGGCGAAGCGCTCCGTCTGCACCTCGGGTAGGAGGTAGAGGGCCCCCAGGTTGTGCGGGCCGCGGCACAGCAGCATGACGTCGCATTGGCACAGAGCCCATAGTCGCGCCTCGGCGGCTGCCTCGGTACGGGCCACCAGTTGGCGCGCGACCTCCAGCGAGGGGCGGACGGTCCCTTCGATGAGTGCCGCGAGAATCGCTTCCTTGCCGTCGAAGTAGTGGTACAGCGACGCCTGGCGTAGACCGGTCCGCTCGGCGACGGCCCGGGTGGAGGTCGCGGTGTAGCCGTGTGTGGTGAACAGCTCGGCCGCCGCGGCCAGAACCTCTTCGCGCGGCTCCAGCCCACTGGCGGGACGCTCCTGGGCGCGTGGGCGGCCGACTCTTCTGCTGGTGGACGGGCTCACTCCGTGATCCTCGCACAGGCGCGCGAGCTCCCCGCGCGCCGAGCTGCCGGAGTGAGTTGCCGGTTACCGCCGCGAAACGCACGGGCAATGGCCCCGACTCGCCCCGCACTTAATTTCTGTCACACGACAGAAATAGCGTCTAGCCGGAGGTCCAGCCGTGGCGACACCCTCAGCAACAGCGTCGGCCTTTGGTGCCCGCGATCATGCCCGCGCCCAGCAGGGCACGAAGTCCGACACCATGCCCGTACTCCCCGCGAGCAGTTGGCCGACGCCCCCCGAGGGAATCGTCTCCGAGGACCTTGTGTGGGCCGAGACCGTGGCGGGCGGCAGCTACACCCACAAGGTCCTCGCGCGCGGCACCGAGCTGCGGCTGACCGACCTCACCGGCGACGCGTGCGCACACGTCCTGCTCTACAGCGCCGACCGTCCCTGGGAGCGGCTGAACGCGGCCGACACGGTCAAGGTGCTCTGGAGCGCGTACCTCGGCGAGGGACACCTGCTGCTGTCCGACCAAGGCCGGGTCCTCGCCTCCATCACGGAGGACACCTCCGGCCGGCACGACGCCCTCACCGGCACCTCCACCCTTGCCCGAAACACCGAGCGGTACGGGGACGGAACCCCTCAGTCCGCCTCCCCGGCCGGGCGTGAGCTGTTCAAGCTCGCCGCCCTCAAGAACGGCCTTGGCCCGCGGGACATCCCGCCGTCCGTCTCCTTCTTCCAGGGCGTCAGGATCACCGCGGACGGCACCACCGAGTTCACCGGCTCGGCGGGCTCTGGCAGGTCCGTCACGCTGCGCGCCGAGCAGCCGCTGACCGCGCTGATCGTCAACGTCCCGCACCCACTGGACCCGCGCCCCACGTACATCTGCGGACACCTCGAGGTCCTCGCGTACCGGGCCAGGCCGACCACCCCCGCCGACGCGCTGTGGGACGTCACGCCCGAGGGTCGCCGCGCCTTCCTCAACACCGCCGAGCACCTCACCGCCAGGGGGATCGCATGACCGCCGCCACCGCCCTTGCGGGCCGCGTCGTCTCCGACCAGACCGTCCCGGCCCGCGCCGCCTGGTCCGCCGTCGTCCGCAGGGGTCAGCTGCTGACCATCACCGACCTGTACGGCAACCAGGCCGCGGACTTCCTCGTCTACGACGCGCACGACACCTTCGTGCGCTACAGCGCCCCCGACACCATCCAGGCCCAGGGCAACATCTTCCTGACCACCGGCTCGGTGCTGCTGTCCAACGAGCACACCCCGCTGATGACCGTCGTAAAGGACACCTGCGGGCGGCACGACACCGTCGGCGGCGCCTGCTCCAAGGAGTCCAACACCCTCCGCTACGGACACCACACCTGGTCGCAGCACGCCTGCGTGGAGAACTTCCTCGCCGAGGGCAGCAAGCACGGCCTGGGCAAGCGCGACCTGGTGTCCAACATCAACTGGTACATGAACGTGCCGGTCGAGGCGGACGGCACCCTCGGCATCGTCGACGGCATCTCGGCTCCGGGCCTGAAAGTCGTGCTGCGCGCCGAGACCGACGTCCTCGCGCTGCTGTCCAACTGCCCGCAGATCAACAACCCCTGCAACGGATTCGACCCGAGCGCCCTGCAGACGACGATCACCGAGCCGGACGGGAGCTGAACCCCATGACGTTCGACACCCTGCTGGTCGCCAACCGCGGTGAGATCGCCTCGCGCATCATCCGCACCGCCCGCAGGCTCGGCCTGCGCACCGTCGCGGTCTACTCCGACCCGGACCGCGGGGCCGAGCACGTCCGACTGGCCGACGAGGCCGTACGGCTCGGCCCCGCACCCGTCAAGGACTCCTACCTCGACGCCGCCCTAATCCTGAAGGCCGCTAAGGACACCGGAGCGGGCGCCGTCCACCCCGGCTACGGCTTCCTGTCCGAGGATGCCGGCTTCGCCCGCCGCTGCGCCGAAGCGGGTCTGGTCTTCGTCGGCCCCACCCCCGAACAGCTGGAGCTGTTCGGGGTCAAGCACACCGCGCGCGCCGCCGCGCATGCCGCCGGCGTGCCGCTCGCCCCCGGCACCGGGCTGCTGCCCGACGTGGACGCGGCCCTTGTGGCAGCCGAGGACATCGGCTACCCGGTGATGCTCAAGGCGACCGGCGGGGGCGGCGGTATCGGCATGCAGGCGTGCCACAGCGCCGACGACCTCGCCGACGCCTGGGAGCGGGTGCAGCGCGTGGCCGCCGCCTCCTTCTCCTCCGCCGGGGTCTTCCTGGAACGGCTCGTCGAGTGCGCCCGCCACGTCGAGGTGCAGGTCTTCGGCGACGGCGAGGGCCACGTCGTCACCTTCGGCGACCGCGACTGCTCGCTACAGCGCCGCAACCAGAAGGTCCTGGAGGAGGCCCCGGCGCCGGGGCTGCCGGACGCGGTTCGCGAGCAGCTAGCCACCTCGGCCCGCAACTTGTGTACGTCCGTGCACTACCGCTCCGCCGGCACGGTCGAGTTTGTCTACGACGCTGACCGCGAGGAGGCGTTCTTCCTTGAGGTCAACACCCGCCTCCAGGTCGAACACCCGGTCACCGAGGAGATCTACGGCGTCGACCTCGTGGAGTGGATGCTGCGCCTCGCCCAGGGTGAGACCGCGGTCGTCACCGCGCCCCCGGCGCCGAGGGGCCACGCCGTCGAGGCGCGCATCTACGCCGAGGACCCCTCCCGCGACCACCGGCCGAGCGCCGGCCTGTTGACCCGTGTCGCCTTCCCCGAGGGCGTCCGCGTCGACACCTGGGTGGAGACCGGCACCGAGGTCACCACCTCCTACGACCCGATGCTCGCCAAGGTCATCGCGTACGGCACCGACCGCGCCGAGGCGCTCGGCAGGCTGGACGCGGCGCTCGCCGCGACCCGCCTCGACGGCATCGAGACCAACCTCGGCCTGGTGCGCGCCGCGCTCCGGGACGCCGACGTGCGCCTCGCGGCCCACTCCACCGCCTCGCTCGCCTCAATCAGCGACCCGACGCCGCGCATCGAGGTCCTCGTGGCGGGCACCTTGACCACCGTGCAGGACTGGCCCGGACGCACAGGCTACTGGCAGGTCGGCATCCCCCCGTCCGGACCGATGGACGACCTGTCCTTCCGGCTCGGCAACACCGCGCTCGGCAACGCCGAGGGCGCGCCCGGCCTCGAGTGCACCCTCCAGGGCCCCTCGCTGCGCTTCACCCACCCGACGACGGTCTGCGTCACCGGCGCACCCACACCCGTGACGATCGACGGCATCGCCGTACCGCAGTGGGAGCCGGTCACCGTCGAGGCCGGGCAGATTCTGGCCGTCGGGGCGCCCGACACACACGGCCTGCGCACCTACGTGCTGTTCGCGGGCGGCCTGGACGTGCCTGAGTTCCTGGCCAGCGCGGCCACCTTCACCCTCGGCCGGTTCGGCGGGCACGGCGGCCGCGCCCTGCGCGCGGGTGACGTCCTGCACGGCGGCGAGCGGCGCCCGCAGACCTCCGCCGTCCCCCCGGGCCGACGCCCGGCCTTCGGCGGCGAGTGGTACATCGGCGCGGTCGAAGGCCCGCACGCCGCCCCCGAGTTCTTCACCGGCGACGACATCCGCGACTTCTACACCGCGGAGTGGAAGGTGCACTTCAACTCGGCGCGCACCGGTGTACGCCTCGTCGGCCCCAGGCCGCGGTGGGCGCGAACGGACGGCGGCGAAGCTGGACTGCACCCGTCCAACATCCACGACACGCCGTACTCCGTCGGCGCCGTCGACTACACCGGCGACATGCCCGTCCTGCTCGGCCCCGACGGGCCCTCCCTCGGCGGCTTTGTCTGCCCGGCGACGATCGTGACCGGACAGCGCTGGAAACTCGGCCAGCTGCGTCCCGGCGACTCGGTCCGCTTCGTCCCGGTGACCACCAAGGCCGCCGCCGGGCTGCGGCGGAACCCGGCCGCCGCACCGCGCGCCGATCGCGAGGCCATCGTCGACGGCGGTATCCTGGCCCGCCTGGCGCAAACCGAGGCCCGCCCGTCGGTCACGTACCGGCGCAGCGGCGACGACAACCTTCTCATCGAGTACGGACCGATGCAGCTGGACCTGGCGCTGCGCATGCGGATCCACGCGCTCGCACAGGTGCTGGGCGGGCAGCGGCTCGACGGCATCGTTAACCTGACCCCGGGCATCCGCTCCCTCCAAATCCAGACAGACCCCGACGTCCTGCCGCAGGACAAGCTCCTCGAGATCGCCCAGCGCGTGGAGGAGGAACTCCCCGCCACCGACGAGCTGGTGGTGCCCAGCCGGATCGTCCACCTGCCACTGTCCTGGGACGACCCGGCCACCCGCGAGGCCATCGCCCGCTACATGGCGGGCGTGCGCGACGACGCCCCGTGGTGCCCCTGGAACATCGAATTCATCCGTCGCGTCAACGGCCTGGAGACGGTCGAGGACGTGTACCGCACCGTCTTCGACGCCGAGTACCTGGTCATGGGTCTGGGAGACGTGTACCTGGGCGCGCCGGTGGCCACGCCGCTGGATCCGCGGCACCGGCTGGTCACGACCAAGTACAACCCGGCCCGTACCTGGACCGCGGAGAACTCGGTCGGCATCGGCGGCGCGTACCTGTGCGTCTACGGCATGGAGGGCCCCGGCGGCTACCAGTTCGTCGGCCGCACCACACAGGTGTGGTCGGGCTGGCAGCAGCGCGGCGCCTTCGAGCCAGGCAGGCCCTGGCTGCTGCGCTTCTTCGACCGGATCAGGTGGTACCCGGTCGATGCGGACGAACTCCTGGAGCTGCGCGCGGACATCACGTCCGGCCGGTTCGTACCGAGAATCGAGGAGGGCTCCTTCTCGCTCGCCGAGTACCAGCGGTTCCTCGCCGAGAACGCCGACTCGGTCGCCGAGTTCCGAGCCCAGCAGAGCGCGGCGTTCGACGCGGAACGCACCGCCTGGGAGGTGGCAGGCGAGTTCGGCCGCGCGGAGACGGCCGCAGAGGTTGCCCCGCCGGCCACCGACGTCGCAGTCCCCAAGGGCGGCCACCTGGTCGAGGCCGAGTTCACCGCCTCCGTCTGGCAGGTCAACGTCGAGGTCGGCGACCGCGTGTCGGCCGGGCAGCCGCTCCTCGCGCTCGAAGCGATGAAAATGGAGTCCCGAGTCCCGGCCCCCACCGACGGTATCGTCGCGCAGATCCTGACCAAGCCGGGCAGCCAGGTCGAGGCGGGCACCGCGCTGATCGTCATCGCTCCCGTCGAGACCGTGGAGGCAGCCGCATGATCACCGCAGTGGAACGGGTACGGGCCGCCTACGCGCGCATCGCGCAGGTCGACCGGCCTGAGGTGTGGATCTGCCTGCGCCCGCAAGCCGAGACCGAGGCGGACGCCGCCGCGGTCGACAAGAGGATTGCCGCCGGTGAACGGCTACCGCTGGCCGGGACGGTGTTCGCGGTCAAAGGCAACATCGACGTGGCTGGGTTGCCGACCACCGCCGGCTGCCCCGCCTACGCGTACATACCGGACGCCGACGCCCCGGCCGTGGCCCGTCTGAAGGCGGCGGGGGCCGTGGTCCTCGGCACCACGAACCTCGACCAGTTCGCGACCGGGCTGGTCGGCACCCGAAGCCCGTACGGCACGGTCCGCAACGCCGTCGACCCGAACCGCGTGTCCGGCGGCTCCTCGTCCGGCTCGGCGGTCTCTGTCGCGCTCGGCATCGCCGACATCGCGCTCGGCACGGACACCGCGGGTTCAGGCCGGGTCCCGGCGGCCTTCAACGGCATCGTCGGTCTCAAGCCGACCATCGGGCTGGTCCCGACCGAGGGCGTCGTTCCGGCCTGCGCCTCGCTCGACTGTGTAACGGTCTTCGCCCGTACGCTCCCGGAAGCCGAGCGGGCGCTGTCCCTCATGGCAGCGCCCTCCGGGCGCCCAGTAACGGCGCCAGCCCCACGTCGCCCTGGCCCGTGGCGGATCGCCGTCCCGGAACCCGAGCAGCTCGGCCAACTGGACACAGGCTGGGTTGAGGCGTTCCAGGCAGCAGCGCAGCTGCTCGCCGACGCGGGCGCGGAGCTCCTGCCCATCGACCTCACACCGTTCACCGAGGCAGCAGCGATGCTGTACGAGGGCGCGTTCGTCGCCGAGCGCTACACCGCCGTCGGAGCCTTCATCGACTCGCACGCAGGCTCGCCAGACCTCGACCCGACCGTGGCCGGAATCATCTCCCGAGCGAAGAACATTCCGGCCCACCAGCTCTTCGCCGACCGGCAAAAGTTGGCGTCCCTCCGCGCCCGGGCCCTGGCCTCCCTGGGCGACGCGGACGCACTGCTCCTGCCGACTGCACCGGGCCACCCGACTATCGCCGAGGTCGCGGCCGACCCGCTGGGCGCCAATGCCCGGCTCGGCCGCTACACCAACTCGACCAACCTCTTCGATCTAGCGGCGGTTGCCGTTCCCGCGGGTGAGGTGAACGGACTGCCATTCGGCGTCATGCTGATCGGCCCCACCTTCACGGACGAGCGGCTCGTACCGATCGCCGGGTTGCTCACCGCCCCGCCCCTGCGGCTCGCTGTGATCGGTGCGCACCTGTCCGGGCAGCCCCTGAACGGACAACTGCTCGCCGTGGGAGGACGGCTGGTACGTACGACCATGACCGCGCCCGCCTACCGGCTGTACGCGTTGGACACTCTGCCTCCGAAGCCGGGTCTGGTCCGGGTCGGCAAGGGCGGTAGTACGATCGAGGCCGAGGTGTGGCAACTGCCCGCCCAGGGGCTGGGCGCGCTGCTCGCCGCGTTGCCTCGCCCGATGGCGCTCGGCAGCGTGGAACTTGCGGACGGGAGCTTCGTGACCGGCTTCCTCTGCGAGCCCCAGGCGGTCGAGGGTGCCCGTGAGATCACCTCATTCGGCGGCTGGCGCGCGTACGTGCACGCTCTTCTGCGCCCGGAAGACCGGCGCTGACGCAGCGCCGCTCCTCGTGTGCTGTGGCCACCCCCGCAGACGCGCTGTGAGATCTGGGGCGAAGTACCGCGCCGGAACCCACGGTTCACCAGCCGTGACGTTCTGCTGATCGACATCCACCAGCGACTGGCCGACGCGGGGCGTGGTGCCGCGGTTTGACCCTGTTGGGCATGTCGGGCACCCAGAAGACCCAGCTCGCCGCCGCTGCTTCAGACCGACTCGAAGCCTTTTGGCCTGCCGGCGTCGCACGGGAGGTCCACGGATCGCCCTGGCCCGGGGCCCTCGCGCGCACGGTCGCCGTTGGCGGTGCGAGGCCTGCGGGAGAGTCACCATGCGTGAATCTGTGACGGGCATCACACTTCAGGGTTCGAAGTTCGACGCTCGCCGTGCATCTAGTCGGCGTCGGTCACCGAGCGGCTTCGGAGCAACACCCTTCCGCAGCCATCCATTTCATGTCGTCAAGGAACACTCAATGGGTTATCTGCGCGGATTCATCCCCTGGATCGTGGCGGCCTCGTCTCATCCTTCAACTGGCGCTGGGGCCGCGATCAGCGGTCTCGCCTCGGGGCTGCTGCTCCTGTTGCAGGACCGCCACCACGGGGTCGGCCTCGATGCTCTGATCCTGGAGATCAGCACCATCGTGTACTTCGCCGTGGTCGGCGCCATGGCCATTGCCAGGCCGGACTCGGCCCTGGCGGACCACACCGACGTCGTCTCCTTCGCCTGGCGGGCGGAGCAGACTGCGACGACGGGGCCCTTGCTGCGGCCAGCAGCGTCGTCAGGGCCCGGGCGGTGTTGCGTGCGTCTTCCAAGGCTGCGTGGCCGTGGGAGGGCCAGGACCCGAAGAGGTCTTTGACGATGCCCGCGAGCGTGTAGCCGCGCAGCGGTCCTCGGACAACCCAGCCTCGGGTCCGGCGCCCGGTGGGCAGAGGCTGGGTTGTCTCAGCATCGCCTGGTCCGGTTACTCTCGGATCGGTGTCAGCAAGCTGTGAGCGCGGTAGCCCAGATCCACATCTGGAACGGCCGTGCCATCGGCGTAGGCCCGGGTGCGTCCGCCTACCTCGGCCGACAGCCCGGACCGCTCGGTGAGCCAGGCCGCCAGATCCGGGACGAGGCTCACAACGACCCGTGCGAAGTCGCTGGTATAGAAGTCGCGGATGTGCGCCGCCAGCAGGGCGATCCGGTGCGGGGAGCAGGCATGGGCGAGTTCGGGGAATTCACTGATGAACCAGCCGTCGGCCAGCTCACGGTAGATGTCATCCTCGGTGGGAGGTTCCTCGCCCTCCTCCTCGAACGGGAAATCGTCAGGGACCGCGTTGTGGCCGGGCCGGAATTCGGCACGCCAGGCCGCGAACTCGGCGATCCACGCGTCCTTGTCGACCGGCTGTGCCGGCGCGGGGGTGCCGGCGGTCGCCGTTCTCCCGTCGAGGAAGTCCGAGCGGCGGAGCTCCTGGGCCAGCCGACGGCAGCGGTGGAATTCCGCGTACTGCCCTTCCGACTCGCCCCCGGGGTGCAAGAAGCCTGCCAGGTCCGGGAGCAGCCGCGCGGCGAGGTGGGGGTTCGAGACGGGTTCGAGACGGCATCCGGACGTGGCGACCGGTCCGACGGCGGCCAGCCAGGATTCCAATGCCTGGTCGGCGTCCGGGAAGTATCCGGCACCGACTGTCAGCGCCTCGCTGCCGCAGGCGTCGATGTCCCACAGGTACCACCGGTCCGGGCCATCTGGGGCGGCGAACGGCGCGGTGACGGCGAACCGGGTGCCGTAGGCGTCCCGGCACCATAGAGCCGTGCCGGTCGGTGCGGCGGCGATCGAGCCATCCGGAAGCGACGCGGTACGTTCCCGCAGGTCCGTGACGGTCTTGATGGCGACTTGGGCTGCAGGGTGCGGGGTGATCCTGGCGAGGGCCAGCAGCAACCGCCATGCGCCGTTCCGCGATTGCGGCTCGTCGGCGGCCGTGACTGCCTGGAAGGCTGCTTGCACGGTGGCATCGGTCACGGCGTCGAGCAGCTGGTCCGGGCTGTAGGTGTCGAGGATCTCGGCGGCCCCTGATTCCCGCCGCGCGTCGCTCGCCGCGTCTTGCCCGGAAAGCGTCCGGCCCAAGCGGCGACACAACTCATCCTCGGTCCAGGATGCCAAGCCGTCCGCGGCGACCAGGCCGGTGACGATCGGTTCGGCGTCGCATGCCGCGAGATCCATCCGGCGCCGGTCGAGCCGGCTACGGTACTCCCCGAAGTTGGCCGACTCCCCCCACAGGCTTCGCGCCGACTGCCCCCACGGCGCTGCTTCCTGTCCGGCCGTGCGATTGGCGGGATTACCCGACCGCCTCGCCCTGGTGGCGGACTGTGACTTCTTCTTCTTGCGCGGCTTCGAGACTGGCACCCGACCATTGTATGAACGTGCCGCGGAGCACCATCGCCAGAATCCTGCTTTGCCCAAATAGGCGATGAATGCATGCCACTGCCCGGCACGTCACGGCCCGCCGGATACCCGCCCCTCCACGCTTCGAGATGTCGAGTAACGCAGCGTGAAGGAGCGGCACCTCACACGGCTGGACACAGGCGGAACGCAGAACCGCTGGAGACGATGTCCTCTCGCAGGTCGCCCGTCTGCTTGCCCGCGCGCCCGTGCCGATGACCCGCACGGAGATCCTCGCGGAACTCCCCGCCTCGGTTCAGGCGCCGCACCGCCGGCGGATGGACGGACTGGGGCGGTGCGCGCCTTCCGAGTTCGCTCCCTGCCCACCGCACGTCGCCCACGATTCCGAACTTCGCGCCATCTGGGGCCGACAGCGGCACAACGTCTCCCACTGGCACAGGAAGGCAGACGACCACCCCTACTACCGAGTCGCCCATGGGGGCCTATCGAGCCGGTGGGCGGTGCCGTGGACGGCCCAGCCTTCTCACTGGGCGGGGGCAGGGTCAGTCAGTTGTCGAGGTCGATCGTGAAGCGCCTCATGCCCAGACCGATCGTGTCGGCGTGGACCCAGCCACGAGCCCGGTCGAATACCCCGGTGCCGCCGGTGATCGCGTTGTCGAACGAAGGGGGAGGGCTCGCTTGGAGATTGCCGAAGACCATCCCCTGCGCGGTGAGCTGGCCGCCCGGGAGGTTGTAGGTCACGATGCACTCCTCCGCTTGGTGGTCTACGTCGGGGGCCCGGGTGGTGGTGCAGGTGCCGTCGGTGTAGCCGACGTGGTGGCCGTTCTGGTCTTTGAGTTCCGAGCTGAAGACGGTCCGATCGCCCTGGGCGGGGGCGCCGGCGGGGCCGTTGACTTGGAAGCGCACCTGCGGTCCGAGAATGCCGATGAGTGTGATGACCCGGTCTGCGGCCTTGGCGTGCGCGGACGCGGTGTCCGTCACGGCGGCCGCGACAGGGGCGTAGGCGAGAAGGGTGGCCAGCGCAGTGGCCGTGCCGAGACAGGCTGCCCTGATGGGGCGCATCGTGTGGCTCCTGAGGTTGATCTTCATGGGTGGTGCCGCATTCATAACCTCGGCCCTGCCGCCGCCCGGAACGTCCCGGCGCGACCCACCGGCAGATCCGATCAATCGGACCAATACGGGACGAGAGACGGCCCAGTGGTGTGCGGAGCGGGTTCGTCACGAGGTACTTCCCTCCAAGTGCTCGGTGACAGCGGAGGCGCAGGTGGTGCAGCGGCCGTTGCTGGGGTGGGCGCGTCGGGGGGTGGGGCCTGGGCAGGTGCGGCAGAGCGGCCAGTTGAGGCAGGCTGGGCACAGGTCCTCGCCGAGGGCGGTTCCGGGCAGGCCGCAGCCGGCGCATTCGACGAGGGCCCGATGGGTCAGGGCCTCGCTCACGGTGCGGGCGGCGGCGGAGCCGGTCGTCGGCTGCGGCGGCAGGTCGTGGTGAGCGGCCGCGATGACGGGTGGCGGGTAGGCCTGGGCGGCGCGCAGGCGGGCGGCGATGATCGCGCCGACCGTGGTCCGCACCGGGTGGGGCAGGGGCCGGGCGGCGATGACGTGCCGCAGTTGCTCGTGGCTCCAGCCGTCCTCGAGCATCACGGTCACGACGCGGCCTTGGTCGGTCAGCGTCTGCCCGGTCAGCAGCAGTTCGGGGCGGGACGCCCCGAGATCGAGCAGCAGCCGGATCCCCGGATGCATGTCATCCGCTGTGGGCGTGGCCGGCCGGGGTGCTGGCGCCTCCGGCTGATCCGTCCGTCCTGGTGCTCGTGTCGCTTCGCCGCGGCACGGACGGAGGGGTCTGGTGTTCTGCTTGTTGGTCTTCTTTCTGTTGGTGTTCTTAGTGCCGGGATCAGCCAACGTAGGCTCAGCCAATCTTGGAAAACCCGACTTTGGTTGCGACCTGGGGTTTTGCAGGGCGGGCAGGTCGGTGATGACGTACAGCGCCTGGCCGAGCGTGCCGTCGGGGTTCCGCTCGCGAGTGCGGTAGAGGAATCCGTGCCGCTCCAGCTGCTTGAGCCCCGTGGTGACCGCGTCGACGCCCTCGCGGCCGCGGCGCACCAGTTCGGCGACGGTGACCTGCCAGCCGTCCCGGTGCGTACTGACGTACCCGAAGATCCCCTTAGCCTTGTAGGAGAGTCGGCTGTCGCGGAAGAGGCCGTTGGCGATCTGGGTGAACTGGTCGGCCGCCATCACGCCGCGCCGGATCCCCGCCGCAAAACCGGCGTCGTGTTCGTCGTCGTTCGCCGGGGTTGAGGTGGCTTCCAGCAGGGCGACGTCGAGGGTGGCGGGGCGGTCGGTGATCGAGTAGACGACCTCGCCGAGCGTTCCGTTCGCCCGGCGCAGGCGTTCGCGGATGAGGTAGCCGTACCGTTCCAGTTCCTTCAGGCCGGCGCGGACCGCTTCCCGTCCGTCGGGTCCTACGGCAACGAGGTGGGTGAGGGTGACCTGCCAGCCGTCCCGGTGCGTGCTGACGTACCCGAAGATGCCCTTCGCCTTGTAGGAGAGTCGGCTGTCGCGGAAGAGGCCGTTGGCGATCTGAGTGAACCGGTCGGCCGCCATCACGCCGCGGCGGACGCCTACCCCAAAGCTGCTCACCGCCGTACCGCCGAAGCGGACCGCGCGCGGTGGCCCAGGCAGCACACCGAGCCCGCCAAGGTGGGCCGGTCGGCGAAGGCCCTGGGCGCGCGGGCGTGCGTGTGTTCCATACCGTCAGCACACCCGCCGACCCCGACCAGGCTGACGGCCACGAGCCCCGACCATCGGTCACGATCCGGCAACACAGCCGTCTAGCTGCCGTGGTCGGGCTCATGGTCGGGCCGACCACGGGCTCGGACATGGCCGGGCGGCGTCGACAACCGCCGCGAAGGCGGCGGGGACAGGGAGCCGTCTGGGACGATCCGGAGACGGCGCAGAGAGACAAGCCACACAGGATTCGCACGCTCGTCGCTTCCCAAAGCCGTCAGCTGGGATGCACATGCCCACTGCGCAGGACCCCGGCCGCGTTGCGCAGCCGCATGCGCAACGCGAGCCGCACCCACCCGTTGCGCAGCCGCGATGACGCAGACCTGCGAAAGGCCGTGGTCGGGTTCATGGTCGGCTGGTCACAAGCCCAACCTCGGCAGCAACGGGCGGTGTTGCTGAAACGTGACCGATCCTCGAGGGCAGTGGCTGCTGGCGGTCTGTGCCGACCGAGCCCACCCGCGACGGTCAGGCAGACGGCCCAAACTGAACGCAGCGGCCCTCAACGGCGCGCAGAAGATCAGCCGTAGCCGTTCTCCTTCTCGCCCGCGTCGAAGCCCGTATGGCGGCCGGTAGCGACCCGGTCGCATACACCGGTCGATGTCGCCTGCCGAAGTCGGGGGGAGATCTCCGACGCCGAGGCCACGCCGGCGATTGCAACACCCAACCGTGTCCCACCAGGAAGGCGTCCCCCAGGGGCGGTTCGCGTCAGTTCGAGCCGAAGACCTCGACATCGCACTTGGCTGCGCCACTGCGCTTGATCCGCCCATCGCAGGTGATCAACGGGACGCCGAGGGATTCGGCGAGCGCGACGTACTGTGCGTCATAGGCGCTCAGGTTGGCGTAGAGAGCACGAACTCGTTCCCACAAGGGGAGGGTGTCGTGCTTGGCCAAGGGCAGTGCCATGAAGTCGGTCATAGCCTTGGTCACCTGCTTCTCGGTGAGCTTGCCCCCGCGCTGCATCCCGAGCAGCGCCGATTGGATTTCGTAGTCGATCAGCGTGGGGGCGTAGACGGTGACGGCTTCCCCGACGCGCCTGCGGACGGCGCTACCGGTGGCGCCGTATTGGGTCAGGAAGACCACCAGCGCCGACGTGTCGATGACGATCAACGGCCAAACCGCCCCGCGTCGATCGCTGCCAGTACATCATCGGTGGTGTACTCCGCAGCCGCTTCGCGCTCCAGTCGTGCGGCCATCTCCGTCATGGTCGGCTTGGTTGCCTCTCTGGCGATCAGTTCTTGCATGTACGCCTGGAGGGACTTCCCGGCCTGGGCGGCACGGGTCTTGAGGACGCGGATCTGGTCTTCGGGCACGTCCCGGATGGTAAGCACACTCATGTCTGCATTCTAGCGCAAGATTCTGCATTATGCAGATGGTCGGTGGTCTGGTCGCGATCCTGCATGTTCTTCGCGGTCTTCCTGGGTGCGTCCGGTGCCGCAGTCGATTGCGGTACGCACTCCGGGGCGCCAAGGAGTTCGGGGCCGGGGCCGTGCCCGGCGCACTGGGTCCAGCAGAACGCGGGCTCGGCGTCGTCCGTTAACGCGGACTCGGCGCAGGCGTCCCACAGTTCGCTCTCGACGGTGATGTTGCGCGGTACGGGCACAGCGCGTTCCTACGGGACGCCGAGATGTGGGGGGGAGTCCCCGCCCTCGGGGTGCCGTCGCTCGGGGAGCATCCGTGCCTTGATGGTCCGCAGTTCACCACGCCACCTTCACCCCAGTGCGCAGCGGCCCGGCAGATCGACTGCGCAGCCCGGACGGGTTGAGCAGTCGATCTGCGCAACCGGTCGAGGATCTTGCGCAGTCGGCTTACGCGGTGCGGCTGCGCCCTCGGCCGGAGGATTCCTGATCTTCTGGTGCGCAGGTCCGGGTGGCGCACTGCGCAGGTGCCCCGGCGGGCTCTGAGCGGCTTTTGTCCGCGCAGCGGGGGCGGGCCCGTTGGCCGAGCGTCACGTGGGCGCCTAGCGGTCACCGACACGGCGACCGTGGGCCGGACGCGATGTCCCCTCCTCGGCTCATGGCCGGCCCGTGGTCGGGCCGACCATGACCCCGACCACGGACTTCGTGTCCCCATCGTGACCTTGGTCGGGGGTTCGTGGTCGGTGGTCGGGTCGGGGTCGGCGGGTTTTCTCAAGGTCAGCAACATCCGTTCTGACCTGGGAGTTTCACTATGTCCC
>NZ_JBSFJX010000187.1:0-15877 GCF_053598275.1 Streptomyces sp. NPDC001156
ACGCGGGAGACCAGTGCATCCACCACCGTTCGGGATGCGCCAGTTGACCAGGACTGGGTACAAGACCCACTCCTGCTCACTGACTAGGAACGGTGGGTCCCCGTGCCCGTCGTGGCTCCGGACGGATCACTTTCCGGGCGGCTGCCCCTCGGTCGCGGAGCGCAGCAGCATGCGCAGTTCGTTCTTGGCGACCTTCCCCAGAGTGGCCCGCGGCAGATTGTCCACGATCCGCACCCCGCGGGGGACCTTGAAGTCGGCCAGATTCTGACGGCATGCCGCCAGGACCGCCTCGGTCAGGACCGCGGCGACCACATTTGGCCGGGCCAGCACGAAGGCGACCGGCACCTCGTCCAGCATCGGGTCGGGCCCTGCGACGACCGCCGCCTCTGCGACACCGGTGACGCTCAGGATGACTCGTTCGATCTCGGACGCCGCGACGTTCTCGCCGCCCACTCGCAGCATGTCTTTGCTGCGGTCGGCATAGCTCAATGCGCCGTCCTCGTGCACGGTGATGCGGTCGCCGGTGATGAACCAGCCGAGTTCGTCGAAGGCCGCTGCGGTGGCGGCCTCGTCATGCAGGTAGCCGCCGAAGAGCGAGACACCCGGGACGCCTCGCACGCGGAGGTCTCCGGTCTCGCCGACGCCGACCGGTTCGCCGCCGGCGTCGAGCACCGCGATCTCGTACTGGGGCGCCGCGCGGCCGATCGTGCCGGCCCTGTTTGGTACCAGCAGGTCACCGGCTATCGGGGCCGATACTGTCTCGGTCATGCCGTACCACCCGATCATCGGGACGTTGAAGGTCTTTTCCGCGGGATGGCCGGATATGCCCGTTCCCCAGCGGGTGAAGCTGTGCCGGTGGGGCACGTCACGGTTGGCCAGGGCGCGCAGCGGAAAGTTGACCTGGGAGGCGAACGTGCAGTTGTGCTTCTGGGCGATATCCCAGAAACGTGAGGCGGAGAAGCGTGGCTGAAGGACCGCTGTCCCGCCTGCCCACAGAGTGGACAGGATCGAGTAGGACTGGGCGTTGGTGTGGAACAGCGGCAGAAATACCTGGGTGACGTCGGAGGGGCCGAGACCGACGTGCGATCCGTTGACCTTGGCCGCCCACATGGTGTTGCTGTGGGTCCACACGACGGCCTTGGGTCGGCCCGTGGTTCCCGAAGTGTAGAGGAGCAGAGCCGGATCGAGGGGTCCGCTGTGGTGCGCCGGGCCGGGCTCGTTGTCCAGCAGGGTGGCGAACCGCTCGCTGCGGCTGGGAAGGTCGGCGGCCGCCGCGGGGTCGCCGGCGTTGTGGTCGGTGACGAACACCGCCTTGGCGCCGGGTAGGGCGTTGGACACGAGTGACACCAGACTGGGCTGGGTGACGACGACCGAGGCGCCTGAGTGGCTGCCGAAGTAGCTCACCTCGTCCTGTGACGACCGGGTGTTCGTGCAGACCGCGACCGCGCCGATCCGGGCGCAGGCAAACCAGGTGAGAATGTATTCCGGGCAGTTGTCCATGTGGATCAGTACGAACGATCCCGGGCCGACGCCGCGCCGGCGCAGCCCTTCGGCGACCGCCGCGACATCGCGGGCGAACTCTGCGTAGGTCCAGGTACGTCCGGTGGCGGCGAACGGCTCCCAGACCAGGAACGGGTGCTTCGGGCGGTTCGCCGCCCGTGTTTCCAATAGCCAGTCGACGGTGCGGCCGGCGATGGTCGTCGTCAACGGGGAGCGCGGAGTGTGGGGGATCGATCGCATGAGAGTCCTCAATCGACGAGATGATGGAACGGTTGCGCGTCGTTGCGCGTCGGCCCTCGACGTCCCCGCCCGGACGCGCAGGGCGGTTCGTCGGTCACTGGCCGAGCGGGCTCAGGGCCGATCGGCGGCGGTTGCGGCCCTGGCCGCTCCGCTCGACAGCACCGCCAGGGCGTCCACTGCTACGACGCCATGGGCCTGGTCCCTGAGCAGTAGCGGGTTCACGTCGAGTTCGGCCAGGTCGTCGGACAGGTCGGCGGCCAGCCAGGACAGGCGTGCGACAGCCTCCGCGGCCGCGTCGAGATCGCGGGGCGGCTTGCCCCGCAGCCTCCCGAACAAGCGACTGCCGCGCAGTGACAGCAGCAGTCGTCGCGCGGTGTCGACGTCGACCGGGGCCGAGGCGACCTGGCTGTCGGCCAGAGCCTCGACCAGCACTCCCCCAAGTCCGACCACGATGACCGGTCCGAACACCGGGTCGCGCTTGACGCCGACGAAGAGTTCGGGACCGGCGGCGGCCATTGACTGGACGAGCAGCCGGGCGTCCTCCACGTGCGCCTCGTGGGCGATACGTAGCAGGTCGGCCGCGGCTTCCCGGACGGAATCGGGGTCGCCGAGCCCGAGTCGCACACCGCCCATGTCGCTCTTGTGCCCGATCCGGTCCGAGAGCAGTTTGACCGCGACCGCACCGCCCAACTCTTTCGCCGCGGTCACGGCCTCGTCGGCGGTCGCGGCTGGACGCGAGGCCGCACACGGCACGCCGTAGGCGGCAACGAGCCGGGTGGACTGGTACTCGTCGAGCTGGACCCGGCCCGCGGCCCGTGCCTGGACCAGCACGTCCCGGGCGGCGGCGGCGTCGATGCCGGTCGGCCGCTGCGGCCTCGGCAGCGCAGGACGGAGGCTGAAGTCCGCAAGCCGGCCCAGGGCCGCGGCGGCCCGTCCTGGATCCGTGTAACAGGGGATGCCGAGTTCGCGGAGCCGTTGCCGCGGCCGGCCGCTGCCGCCGGTCCACACCACTGCAATCGGGCGGTCGGTGGAGGAGTTCGCCGCCGCGATGGCGTCGATGAGTTCGGCCGACTGGCTGTCGGCACAGCCGAGCAGGACGGCGATCATGTCGGTCTCGGGATGCTGCAGGGCCACCTGGAGGCTGCGGCGCAGGATGTCCGGCTCCGCCACCAGTGTGCCGGTGAGATCGATGGGATTGCGTGTCGATCCGTACGCCGGGATGACCGCGGCCATCTTCGCCTGCCACGTCTCGTCCCACGAGCGCACCTCGACTCCGTGCGCCGCTGCGGCGTCCGCCGCCAGAGCGCCTGCGCCGCCCGAGACCGAGAGCGTGGTCAGCCGGCGTCCGCGCAGTCGACGGCCGGTGGCGAAGATCTGTGCGGCGTCGAGCATCTGTTCCGGTCCGTCGACGCGCACGATGCCGTGTTGCCGGGCCACGCCGTCGAACACCGCGTCGTCGCCGGCCAGCGAAGCGGTGTGCGACTGTGCCGCGGTGGCACCTGCTGCCGATCGCCCGACCTTCACCGCGATGATCGGCTTGTCCTGCTCGTACGCATGCCGGGCGGCGTCCAGCAACCTGTGGCCGTCGCTGACACCTTCCAGATAGGCCAGCACCACCTGCGTCTGGTCGGTCCGCACCAGGCCGTCCAGCAGTTCGGCCACCGACAGGTCGACTTCGTTGCCGGTGTTGAGATAGTGCGAGATCCCGATCCCCAGGTTCTGCGACTCGCTGAACACGAACGCGCCGAATGCCCCGCTCTGGCTCAGGAACGCCACCGGCCCCTCGGCCAGCGGGACATCCTCGTCCAGCGCGGAACTGAACGTGGGCATCGCACGGTCCCGGACCGCGATCATGCCGAGGCAGTTCGGGCCGAGCACGCGCACCCCGCTCTCCTCGATTGCCGTCCGGAGGCCGCGCTGGAGCGCCACCCCCTCGGCGCCGAGTTCGGCGAAGCCCGACGCGCCGACGATGGCGACCGGGATTCCCCGGCGGCCGCAGTGCCGTACCGTGTCAGCCGTCTGTTCGGCGGAGAGCATGATCATGGCGAGGTCGATGTCGCCGTCGACGTCATCGATGCTGCGGTAGGCCGGCAGGCCCTGAACGTGACTGCGGGTGGGGTTGATCGGCAGGATCCGCCCGGCGAACCCGAACCGCTTCATGTAGGCAAGCGGCCGACCCGACAGCTTGGTCGGATTGTCCGACGCGCCGATGACCGCTATGGACCGCGGGTACAGCAGTTTACCAAGGGCCTCGCCGCCGCCCTCCGGATGCTGCTCCGGTGCGGTGGTCGTCACAGTGCGACTCCTTCCGTCCACTCGACCGCGCAGGACGAGAGCGTGAAGCCGGTGTAGCCGTCGGCAGCGACCTCGCTGCACTTCGCCCGATAAGCGCCGACCCCGCCGAGATAGGGCATGAAGACCCTGGGCTTGCCCGGCACGTTGGCGCCCATGTACCAGGAGGCGGCCTGTGGGTAGAGGGTGCCCGAGGCGATCTCGGCGACATGTTCGGTCCAGGCGTCCTCGACCTCCACCGTAGTGTCTATCTCGGTGAGGCCGTTGCGGCGCAGATACGCGATGCAGTCCGTGATCCACTCCACGTGCTGTTCGATGGAGACCATCATGTTGCTGAGCACCGAAGGGCTGAGCGGACCGGTGACGGTGAACAGGTTGGGGAAGCCGGCGGAGACCAGGCCCAGGTAGTTGCGCGGGCCGGCAGCCCACTTGTCGTGCAACGCCAGTCCCTGCCTGCCCCGAATGTCGATCGCCGCCAGGGCGCCGGTCAGGGCGTCGAATCCGGTCGCGAAGACGATCGCGTCGACCTGGTACTCCCGGTCGGCGGTGCGTACGCCCTTCTCGGTGATCTCCTCGATCGGGGTGGTACGCAGATCCACGAGGCGGACATGCGACTTGTTGTACGTCGCGTAGTAGTCGGTGTCCAGGCACGGGCGCTTGGTGCCGAGGGGATAGTCGCGGGGGCAGAGCGCCTCGGCGGTCACGGGGTCGGCGACCACGGATCTGATCTTGTCGCGAACGAACTCGGCCGCGGTCTCATTGGCCGCCGGGCTGAGCAGGAGGTCCTTGAAGGCTGTGCTGAGCGCACCCAGCACACCGGAGTCCCAGGCGATCTCGTAGGCGCTCTCCCGCTCCTCGGCGGTCACCTCGAAGGCGCCGCGCGCCGGAAGTTCCCGCGGGATGCCGGTCGGCGAACGGCGCAGTTCCTCCCGGAACTCCCGGTAGCCTGCCTTGCGCTCGCGGATCTCGCCTTCCCGTAGCGGGCGATTGTGGGCAGGCAGGGTGTAGTGCGCGGTGCGCTGGAACACGGTCAGTTCGGCGGCCTGCTCGGCGATCAGCGGGATGGACTGGACGCCGGAGGATCCGGTGCCGATCACTGCGACGCGTTTGCCGGTGAAGTCCACGCCGTCGTGCGGCCAGCGCGCCGTGTGGTGGATGGCTCCGGTAAAGCTGCCGATGCCGGAGATCCTCGGCAGGTTCGCGGCCGACAGACAACCGGTCGCCATGATGACGAATCGGGCGGTGACCCGCTCACCGGAGTCCGTGGTCACGGTCCAGCAGTGTGCGAGGGGGTCATAGACGGCACCCGTCACAGTGGTGTTGAAGTCGATGTCCTTGAGCAGGTCGAAACGCTCGGAGACGTGGCGGGCATAGCGCAGGATCTCGGGCTGGGTGGCGTACCGCTCACTCCACTCCCACTCCTGTTCCAGTTCCTCGGAGAAGGAGTACGAGTAGGCCATGGACTCCACGTCGCAGCGGGCACCGGGATAGCGGTTCCAGTACCAGGTACCGCCGACGCTGCCGGCGGTTTCGAACACCCTGGTGCTCAGGCCGAGTTCGCGCAGGCGGTAGAGCTGGTAGAGGCCCGCGAAGCCCGCTCCTACGACGACGGCGTCGACCTGCTCGGGCGGGGACTGTTGAGAACTGGACATGATGTTCCTCCAGGCCGATGGCCTTCAGGCCAGTGTGATGGTGGTACGCAGCGCCTCTCCGGAGCGCATCTGTGCGAGAGCCTCGTTGATGTCCCCGAGCCCGACCCGGTGAGTGATCATCTCGTCGAGGTTGAGGCGACCCTCGCGCCAGAGCGCGATGACCTGCTCGAAGACGCGATACACGTCTCGGCCGCCGTAGTACGAGCCCTGTAGCGTCTTTTCGGTGAGCAGTTCGTAGAGACTCACCGGAATCTGCGTCTCGGCCGAACCCACACCGATCACCGTGACGGAGCCGCCGCGGCGCGCGGCGTCGAAGGCGGCCCGGACCGCGGCGGAGGTGCCGACCGCCTCCAAGAGATGGTCGAAGCCCTCGCCGCCGGTCCAGCGCGCCGACGCGTCGGCGAGTGCCTCCGGTGCGACCGCCTCGGTCACGCCGAACTTCCGCGCCCGGTCCCGGCGTTCTGCGACCGGGTCGACACCGATGACACACGCGGCTCCGGCCACCCGGGCGCCCTGGACCGCCGCGATGCCGACGCCGCCGAGGCCGATCACTGCCACCGAAGCACCCGGACCGATCCGCGCGGTGTTGAGTGCGGCACCGACGCCGGTGGTGACGGCGCACCCGATCAGCGCCGCGCTTTCGTACGACATGCCGTCAGGCACGGGAAAGGCACCGGCCTCGCTGATCACCGTCTCCTCGGCGAACGTACCGGAGTTGATGAAGGAGTGGACCTCCTGCCGGCCGATGCGGAAGGTCGGCGCAAAGTCGCCCGCGCCGACGACGCAGAGATTGCCCTGGCCGCGGCGGCAGGCGGGACAGTCGCCGCACGGTGGCCGCCAGCAGATGATGACGCGGTCGCCGGGCTTGACCCGGGTGACGTCCTTGCCTGTCTCGACGACCTCGCCAGCCCCTTCATGCCCCAGGATGACGGGGGTCTGACGGATGAGGGTGCCGTTCATGACGGATAGGTCGGAGTGGCACAGGCTCGCGGCGTGGACTCTCACCTTGATCTGGTTCGGACCGGTGGCGACGGTCTCGACGTCGTCCCGGACCTGGAGTCTCGTGTCGCCGATCGCGTGGAGTACTGCGGCTCGCATGACTGACGGTCCTCCTTGGGGCCGGTTGAGGGAGGCCTGGCCATCGCGTACGGGCGATGGCCACGCCGCAGGTCCGCCCTTCGGTGGCGGCCCTGTGAACCACCGGGGTCATGGCGGACTGTCCAAGGAGCCGAGCGGATGCGCTCCGAACCGCGTGCTCAGTTCGCGGGTGATGTCGTCGACCGCGTACCGGAATGCGTCGAGGACACCAGACATCCAGAAGAAGCCGTGGATGAAACCGTCGTAGCGGACCACACGCACCTCGACTCCCGCTTCCTGGAGCCGACGGGCGTACGCCTCGCCTTCATCGCGCAAAGGGTCGTACTCGGCGGTGAGCACCAGGGCTGGGGGTAGTCCGGCGACGCTTTCCGCACGCAGCGGCGCGGCGTAGGGGTCGGTGGCCTGCCCTGCGTCGGCCAGGTAGTGGTCCCAGTAGAAGAGCATGGAGTCGCGGGTGAGCAAAAAGCCCTCGGCGTTCTCCTCGTACGAGGCGAAAGGCGAGCCCGCAGCGGGTGCGGTCACCGGATAGATCAAAACCTGGCAGGCGATCCGGGGCCCGCCTCGGTCGCGGGACATCAGGCAGACCGCCGCTGCGAGGTTGCCGCCGGCGCTGTCCCCCGCGACCACGAGCCGCTCGCTGACCGCGCCCCACTCCCCGGCGCGGGCGTACAGGTCGGTCAGTGCGGCATAGCAGTCCTCGACGGGCCCGGGGAACCTGGTTTCCGGAGCCAGCCGGTAGCCCACGCTCGCGATGACCGCCCCCGTGGCGTTGGCGAGCTTACGCAGCGGGCGGTCGACGACCTCGATACCGCCCACGACCCAGCCCCCGCCGTGGAAGTAGACGAGGAGCGGTCGCGTACCCGTTGCCCCGTCCGGTCGGTAGACCCGCGTCGGGAGGCGGCCGGCCGCCCCGGCCACGAAGGTGTCGGTCACCTGGGCGACCGGGTCCAGTTCGCCCTGCAGCGCGATCCACCCTGCGGCGGCCTCGCGCGCCACGGTCACCGGCACATCCATCACCGAGACCCGGCTCTGTTCTTCGAACCGGGCGATGAGCGCCTCGGCCTGCGGGTGAAGGGGCACGCTGCTCCTCGTGAACGACCTTGGGTCGCCTGGTGCACGCACGGACGCGCGCCCGACTGCCGTCGATGGGGAGCGGCGCGGCCTCTCGGCCGGGGCTCCGGAAATGTATTGCCAGGGTGCCGAATACGGCGGCCCTGCACGACTCGTACGCTAAAGCACTCGGCGGTCCCCGACTAATACTGAAGTTGATATATCTGATTCCTTTGCATGACCTAGTCGGACCTGACCAGCGCAAAAGGACCGCACCACGAGTTCGCCGGCCTAATTCGCCTCTGCTGCCATGCCGGTCGAGGGTTGTTACGCAATGCATCGACGACTACGGTGCGTTTTGGGCCCAGAGCAGTCTCCGTCGAACAGGGCGACAGCCTCTTCACCGTGAGAATGCTCCCCGAGCTCGTTTGCCCGCGCCCATGTGCCGGGCTCACCCACCGCAATCCGCGAAATCGGCGGACTACGCCCAGCACGTTCGTGTCCGATTGACCGTCAGGAACAAGCCATGCCGTCGCACCGCGCCACCAACCCGTACGGCGCTCTCTATGCCCCGGATCGGCGTGCGACGGCCGCGGCGGCCCTACATTTCCGGCCCCCGTCCGGTACCCGGACACCGAGGGCAGCCGCCGCGAGACCGGAGTGAGGTCCCTTATGAGTGCACGGGGCGACAGGCCCGCACACCGCCGAGCCGCAGTCGTCGGCCTGGGGCTGACCGAGATGGGCAAGGTATACGGCTCGACCGCACAGCAGTTGGCGGCCGAAGCGGTCAAGCGGGCCGCCGACGACGCCGGTCTCAGGCTCTCCGACATCGACGGCCTGCTGGTGTCCGCAGGTGTGACCCGTTCGGTGGACCTCAGCCTGCAGGTCGACCTCGGCCTGCACGACCTGCGGCTGCTCACCCAGATGCAGTCGTTCGGCTCCACCGCGGGCGCCATGGTGCAGTACGCGGCTATGGCCGTGGAGTCCGGCATGGCTGACACCGTGGCATGTGTTTTCGCCGACGCTCCGCTGCAGCCGGGGCGCAGCACCGGTTCGGTCTACGCACAACCGGCCGCGCCCCGCGGCTGGGCGGGGCTGCTCGACGCCAGCGGGTTCGCCGGTCCCAACACGTTCTACGCGCTCGCCGCTCAGCGCCACATGCGGACCTTCGGCACCACCAGTGAGCAGCTCGGCGCCATCGCCGTGGCACAGCGGGCCTGGGCCGGGCTGAACCCGCTCGCCCAGCTGCGCTACCCGATCACCCTCGCCGACCACCAGGAGTCCCGGTTCGTCGTCGAGCCGCTCCGCCTTCTCGACTGCTGCCTGGTCTCCAACGGTGGCATCGCGGTGATCGTGACAACCGCGGATCGTGCCGCGTCGCTGGCTCAGCCGCCGGTGTCGGTGATGGGCTGGGCCCAGGCCCATCCCGGAAAACGGATGCGCCGCGACGACGACTTCGGACTGGTCAGCGGAGCCGCGCAGTCCGGTCCCGCCGCGCTGAAGATGGCCGGCGTCACCATCGACGACGTCGATGTGCTGGAACTGTACGACTGCTACACGTACACCGTGCTGCTGACCCTGGAGGACTACGGGTTCTGCGACAAGGGCGAGGGCGGTGCGTTCGTGTCGGAACCGGGGGTACTGGGACCCACGGGCTCACTGCCGCTGAACACCGGAGGCGGCCAGCTCTCCTCCTACTACATGTGGGGCATGACCCCGCTTTCCGAGGCGGTCGTCCAGGCGCGCGGCCAGGGCGGCGAGCGCCAGGCGCGCCGCCACGAGGTGGTCCTCGTCTCGGGGAACGGCGGCTATCTCGACTTCCACAGCACCTTGGTGCTGGGAGGCGCATCGCACTCCTGACACCGGTTCCACACTCATCGACCAGAAAGGTGCAGCCATGGTCAACGGCCCGATCAGCCGGGACAGCGCCTCAGCGGACTTCTTCGACGGCACGCGTGGTGGCCAATTCCTGCTTCGCCGCCGTCGAAGCACCGGCGAGTACCTAGACGCGCGGAGCCTACCCCCGCCCTGCGACGAGACGGACTGGGAACACGTGCCGGCCCGCGGCGGCGGCAGGGTGGTCTCATGGGCCACGGTGCACGGCAGGAGAGTGGACGGACACGAACCTGACCGCACCGTCGTCGGCATCGTCGAACTGGACGAGGGGCCGTGGTGGTGGTGCCGACTCGTCGGCACCGACCCCGAATCCGATCTGGGGGACCTGCGCGTCGAGGTGGAGTTTGTGCCCTCCGGCACAGAACCCGAACATGAGACAGTGCCCGTCTTCCGTCCGGCCCGTCCCGGCCATCCCGAGTCCCGGAGTGCACGATGAACGCAACCGAGCCCGCTGCCCTGGTCGTGCGGCGCGGCCACGTCCTGGTGGTCACGTTGAACCGGCCCGGCGCGATGAACGCCGTCAATGCCGAGGTCAGCACAATCGTCGGGCAGGCTCTGGTCCGCGCCGAGGAGGACCGCGAGATCCGGGCCGTGGTACTGACCGGCGCGGGTGGCCGGGCCTTCTGCGCCGGTGCGGACCTCAAGGCGGTGTCCCGCGGCGAGTCGCTGACCGCTCCTGAGCATGACGACTGGGGCTTCGCCGGCTTCGTTCGGCATCCCATCAGCAAACCCATCATCGCCGCCGTGAACGGCTACGCACTGGCTGGCGGCCTGGAGCTGGTGCTGGCCAGCGATCTTGCGGTGGCCGCCGAGTCCGCATCCTTCGGCCTACCGGAGGTTGCCCGCGGGCTGTTCGCCGCGGCCGGCGGAGTGTTCCGGCTACCGCAGCAGATCCCGCCGAAGATCGCAATGGAGATGATCTCCACCGGCGAACCGATCGATGCGCCGCGTGCCTTGAGTCTCGGGCTGGTCAACCGCGTCGTGCCGGACGGCGCGGTGCTGGACGCGGCGCTGGCGCTGGCCGACAGGATCAGCGACAACGCGCCGCTGGCGGTACAGGCCGGCAAACGGTTGGCAACGGGCCTGGCCGAGGGCTCGTTGCAAGCGGAAATCGGCGCCTGGCTCCGCAACGCCGACGAGATCTCCCTCATCAAGACCAGTCAGGACTTCACCGAAGGCACCACCGCGTTCGTCGAGAAGAGGCAGCCCGTATGGCGAGCCCGGTGAGCCGCCCGTTCCCGCATACGGGTACGGGTACAGGTACGGCGGGATGTTGCCGCAGGGCGCCGGGCCGGGGACGCCGGAGGTGAGCGCCAAGTCCGACGTGATGATTGAGCGCAGCGGTCCAGTGACATGGGTGACGTTCAACCGCCCGAACAGCCTGAACGCGTTCACTCCCCAGATGCTCACCACGGCAACGCAGGCCATCGAGGCGGCCGGCCGTGATCAGGGCGTGCGCGTGATCGTTGTCACCGGCACGGGCCGGGCCTTCAGCTCCGGGGCCGACCTGTCCGCGCGGGCCGACCCCGACTACGAGGGCGGGCCGGCCACGATCAAGGGCGTGAACGGGTTGGTCCGCGCCCTGCGCACGGTACCCAAACCCGTGGTGGCCGCGGTCAACGGGCCTGCTGCCGGCGGGGGCTGCTCGGTCAGCCTCGCCGCCGACTTCATCGTGGCGCGGGAATCGGCCTACTTCCTACTCGCCTTTGCCAACGTGGGCCTGATGCCCGACGGCGGCGCCACCGCACTCGTTCCCGCCGCCGTCGGCCGCGTCCGGGCCACCCGGATGGCGATGCTGGCCGAGCGGATTCCGGCGCCGCTTGCCGCGGAATGGGGCCTGATCACGCAGGCGGTGGCGGATGACTCCTTCGATTCCTCGGTGGACTCGCTGACCACCCGATTGGCCAAGGGCCCGACTGCGGCCTTCGCACAAACGAAGCACGCCTTCAGTGCTGCGGCGATCTCCCAGCTGGACCAGGCATTCGCCGTGGAGGCCGCCGGGCAGTCCGTGCTGACGGGCACGGCCGACTTCGCAGAGGGCCTCGCGGCCTTCGTGCAGAAGCGGGCGCCGGACTTCTCAGGCAGCTGATCCCGCGGGGTCGGTCCCGGGGCGGGACTGTCCTACACCGGAATCGTCTGCACGGCCGCTCGTCCAGGCCATGCGGCCTCACATTCAGGCCGCCGCCCGCCCCAACCCTCATGTCCAAAGGCAACTATGTCTGCGGACGGTATCAATCGCCGACCGGCTCGGTATTGGACGCGGAAATCACCGAAAAGTAGCGTAGAAACCGTCCGCGGAATGCCGACCCGACCATTTGGTCGGTTGTGCCGCTGCCTTCAACCGGCCTGCACGCAAGATCAATGAGGAGAAACAATGCGTATCGGCAACCTCTCGGACAGGCTCACGGTCTTCACAGAATCAGGAGCCGTCGATGTGCAGAAGGCCAGTCACGGGCGGTTCGGCCCCGATCCCCAGTCCGTCTACGGGCGTTGGGACGAGTTTGTCGAGTGGGCCGGACAGGGGATCGGCACCGCCGACGCATCTGCCTTCGCAAGGGAAGACCTCGGGGCTCCCGCACCGCGGCCCACCCAGGTGTTCGGAATCGGCGCGAATTACCGTGCGCACGCTGACGAGGCCCGTCTGAAGACGCCCGAGTTTCCGGTGGTGTTCACGAAGTTCCCCACGTCGATCACCGGGCCAATCAGCGACGTCGTGCTCTCCGGGCCGAAAGTGGACTGGGAGGCCGAGCTCGTCGTGGTCATCGGCAGGCTGGCGCGCAACGTCGCCGCCGAGGACGCCTGGGGGCACGTCGCAGGATTGACGGTGGGCCAGGACCTGAGTGACCGCACCGAGCAGATGAAGAACCAGATGCCCCAGTGGAGCCTCGGCAAGTCCTTCCCGGGTTTCAGTCCCATGGGGCCGTGGCTGGTCACCCCCGACGAGTTGGCCGATCCTGACGACCTCCAGATCAGCTGCACCGTCAACGGCACGCAGATGCAGTTTGCCTCGACTTCCGGTCTCCTGTTCTCCGTGCCCGCCTTGATCGCAGAACTGTCGGCGAAGCTGCCTCTTCTGCCGGGCGACGTCATCTTCACCGGCACCCCGGGCGGAGTCGGCGCGGCCCGCAAGCCCCCCGTCTATCTCAAGGCCGGTGACGAGCTCGTCACCATGGTCGAGGGCGTCGGCGAGCTCAGGCAGCGTTTCGTCGCCGCGTGATACTGCGCGATCGGCACTACGTCCAGCATCGAATCGGAAGAGGGGAGACGGCCGGCATGAGTCACGACGTCCGCCAGTTCGGCATGTTGATCGACGGACGCCTGGTACAGGGACGGGGCGCGCTCCTGGACATTCTCAACCCGGCGACCGAAGAAGTGGTAGCGCGGGTGCCGGACGCCACCGACGACCAGCTCGCGGCCGCAGCGGATGCCGCGGGCCGGGCCTTCACCACGTGGCGCTCCGTGCCCCTGGCGGAGCGGCGCCGCATCGTCCGCGCCATGGGCGGGGTGGTGCAGGAGAACGTCGACGAACTGACCGCCCTGCTCACCAGCGAACAGGGCAAACCGCTGTCCTCCGCCCGCAAGGAGGTGGAGAGCGTCGTGGCGTGGGCCGATTGGCTCGCCGCGTGCGAGTTCCCGGAGGAGGAGACCCGGGAGGACGACACACACCGGCTCCGTATACGCAATGTCCCGCTGGGAGTCGTCGCGGCCATCGTGCCGTGGAACTTCCCGGTCGCGCTGGCATTTCGGAAAATCGGGCCGGCACTGCTCACCGGTAACACGGTCGTCGTCAAGCCGTCTCCCTTCACTCCTTTGACAATGCTGCGCTTCGCCGAACTGGTCCGGGATATCGTGCCCCCAGGAGTCGTCAACGTCATCAGCGGCGGAGACAGCCTCGGCCCCAGGCTGACGTCCCAACAGGGAATCCAGAAGTTCTCTTTCACCGGATCCACCGTGACCGGGAAGAAAGTCATGGACGCGGCGGCGCGCCAGCTGGCCCGGGTCACTCTTGAACTCGGCGGCAACGACGCCGCCGTCGTCCTTCCGGACGTGGACCTCGACAGCGTCGCCGACGCGATCTTCGAGTCGTGCTTCCGCAACAGCGGCCAGGTCTGCCTGGCGACCAAACGTGTCTACGTCCACGACGACATCTACGACGAGTTCGCCACGAGGCTCGTGCATGTCGCGGCGCAGGCCCGGGTGGGCAACGGAAAGGATGAGGGTGTGACACTCGGCCCGGTCCAGAACCAGGTGCAGTACCGAAGGATCGTCCAGCTGATCGAGCAGTGCGAACGCTCTGGACTGGCTTTCCTACTCAAGGGGGAGGTCCCCGACGGGCCGGGATACTTCATCCATCCCACCATCCTGGACAACCCCCCCGACGCCGCCGCCGTCGTCTCGGAGGAGCAGTTCGGTCCGGTGGTCCCGCTGCTCCGCTTCCGGGACGTCGACGACGTCGTGGCAAGGGTGAACGATTCGGAGTACGGACTCGGTGGATCGGTGTGGAGCGCCGACCTGGAAGCCGCGAGCCGCATCGCCGAACGCATCGACTCCGGGGTCGTCTGGGTGAACGAGGCCCAACGCGTCCTGCCGAACTTTCCCGTGGCCGGGCACAAGGCGTCCGGAATCGGCAGCGAGAACGGGATCGAAGGTCTGCTGCAGTACACCAGCCCGCAGGTAATCTCGGTGCGCAAGCCCTAGTTGCCCCCGTGTGCCGGTCGTCGGGGCGCGCATGCGCTGCGTACATGCGCCACCGACGGGCGGTGCCCGCCTGACCTGTACGAGCCGAGCAGGGTCGGACAGCGGGCTAGTGCCGCGCCCGAAACAAGTCGGCCACGTCGTCGACAAGGGCGACCAGGGCCGACAGCGCCGGGCTGGGATCGTCTTCGCTCCAGGCCAGGGCCAGCGGCAGCGGCGGGATTTCCGGGACCGGCACAAGAACGACGCCCGGTAGCCTGATATGGCTCACCGAGAGTGGGACGAAACCGATCCCGGCGCCAGCGCCGACCAATGACATGATGGCGTGCACATCGGGCGCGGACTGGATCACCTTGGGACTGAACCCGTGCTCGAGGAAGGCGCTTTGGACCACGTTGGGAACTGTGCCGCCGCGTTCCGTCAGATAGTTGATAACCAGTTCGTCGCGCAGGTCGCGCAGCTCGGCGTGCGGGCGATCCGCCAATGGGTGGTCGGCGGGCAGTGCCACGGCCATGTCCTGCCGGACGATCTCCCGGACGGCGATCTGCGAGCCCGGCACCGGCAGCCGCACCAGGCTGGCGTCGATCTCGCCGCGGCTGAGTCTGTCGGAAAGGTCACTTCCGTACACCGGGCCGACCACGTCCAGCCGCACGTTGGGACGCTGCTCGCGGTACATCCTGGTCAGCACCATGAGTACCTCGTACGACGCGGGGCCGCTGAACCCCAGCCGGACCACGCCGGTCCTCCCCGCAGCCACCTCCGTGGCCGCGCGCCGTGCCGCGTGCACACCATGCACGGCACGGCGCGCCTCGTACAAGAACGCCTCGCCAGCGGGAGTGAGGGCGACCTGCCGGGTGGTGCGGAACAGCAACGTCGCGCCCACATCGCGCTCAAGTCGCTTGATCTGCTGTGATAGCGGCGGCTGGGCGATGTGTAGCCGCTCTGCGGCCCGGCGGAAGTTCAATTCCTCGGCCACGACGATGAACGCTTCGATGTGCCGGAGCTCCATGAACCAGCTCCCCTCGTCCTGACGGCCACCCGACGGGGCGGCGACCACTCCGCGCACGGTCAGGCCGGCCTGTCCGGCAGACACCCACGAAGTACTTGCTTGGTCAAGTAGATCCCGAGATTCTCGTCTGCGCAAGAGGCCCAGGTGCCCTGTTCGGAAACGCCGAGCAGAGGCCGTTGCCGGTCGGCGGCCGGGCCGCGGAGCCGACGGCAGCGGCCGCGGAACTGAGGTCTGCGCGCGCGGGGGCCGCCGTTCGGGCGGACTCACGCCGCTGGAACGGCCGCGAAGACCTGCGGTCCGTCGCCGTCGGCGGCCGATCGTAGCCGGGTACGCGTCCTGTTCGGGTATGCCCCGATAGGCGTTTGCCCGCGGACTCCTTGTTGCCCGGGCACATTCCGGCCCAGGAGGCCAGGTGGGCGGCGGTGGCGAAGCGGTCCATGTCCAC
>NZ_JBSFJX010000188.1:0-15612 GCF_053598275.1 Streptomyces sp. NPDC001156
ATAGGTGGTCTCCACCTGCCACCTGCGGTGGTAAAGATCCACTAGTTCACGGGCGAGGCAGACGAACTGCCGATCAACCAAACGCGACGGTATTGCACTGCACGTCGGCTGTCCCGTGCGCGTGCCGAATGCGAACAGGGCCGCCACTCCGGATGCGGCGCTCAGAATGTTGGTGTGCACCCGCACCACTCGCCAGCCTCCGCTCGCCGGGACGGCGGATGCTCCACCACGCGATGCTGTTCGAACGTGTCCAATCAGTGCTCTGGTGGGGCGGTGGCTTCGGAGCCGGCAGCCGCGGGTCCCGGCTCCTGTCCCGGCAGTGCCTCCCACGGCACCTGACGCGCGCGCAGGTCGGCACGGATGCGCCGGGCGAGCCTTGCAGTGTCGTAGTGGTTCAGCGAGGTGCCGATGGCCGCGCCGACCATGAAGGGCATCAGCATGGGGATCCTGCGGACGGTGAGCCCGATGAGCCGGCGGCGCAGTTCCTTTCTCACGCGCACGCTGAGCATGACAGTGACCGCAGAGGCCGGTTTCGTGATGTTCAGGCCGCGCCCCTCGGTCCACTCCGCGAGATACAGTGCGGCACGCTGTCGAGTGGTTCCGGGGGCGCGCAGGCCGTACACCTCGTGCAGTTCGGCGATGAGCTTGCATTCGACGGTCGCCGTTCCAAGGATGCTGGCGGCCAGCTCAGCGGGCATCGCGGGAGGAGTGGGCAGCGCCGCCGCGGTGCCTACACTCGCTCCCACGGCCTCGGTGCCCCGCACCGCGCCGGCGACCAACCGGTCGGCAATCTCTTCCGGGCCCAGGGCGGGGAAGTGCTGACGCAATGTGTTCAGATTGCGGACCTGGATGCGCGAAACTGCCTCGATCAGCTGGTCCGCGACGGAAGGGGAGACCAGCGACCATGCATGGGGCTTTACCTCGGGCGACATAGCGCACCATCCGTTGCGGCGGCGCCAATGCGACGACCGCCTGCCCACCTCGTACCCCCTGTTATGCCGGTATTCACTCCTCACGGTCGAGCCGGCCTGTTCCCGTCTTGGAAGAGGGTGTCAGCTCAGCGAGCCCCGACTGCAGCGTGGGCGACGCCGAAGCGGACCCGGAGCGATGCGTGGCGCCCTGCGCGGGTGCCGCATGCGTCGTCGGGTCGCAGGCGCCAGTGCGACGCCGAGAGCGCCGAGACATGCGAGGGTTGCGAGACAGGCGCGGGCTGGGAGACGTGAGAGCTTGGTGCACACCATGCTGAAACTGTCCATCACCGCACCCGCCCGGCTGCCATCGCTCCCGCAAGTCAGCCCTCCTCCGCCAGCAGCAGAGCACGGCACTCCTCCACATCGAAGCCCGCCGCCGGGTACTGGGGGTCCAGCTCGCGCAGGCATTCCAGCAGGAGCCTGCTGATGGCCCAGTTGCGGTACCACTTGTGGTCGGCCGGGACCAGATACCAGGGCGCGGCCGGGGTCGCGCAGCGGGTCAGGGCCATCTCGTACGCCCGCTGGTAGGCCGGCCATCGGGCTCGTTCGTCGATGTCGCCGGGGTTGAACTTCCACCGCTTGTGCGGTGTGTCGAGGCGTTTCAGCAGTCGGCGCAGCTGTTCGTCGTACGAGATGTGCAGGAAACACTTGATGATCGTCAGCCCGTCGTCCGTCAGGGACGTCTCGAATCCGTTGATCCGGTCGTAGCGGCTCTCGAACTCGCCGGCGGGGGCCAAGGAGCGGACCTTGGCGATCAAGACGTCCTCGTAGTGCGAGCGGTCGAAGATGCCTATCTCGCCGGGGCGCGGGAGCGCCCTTGCTACCCGCCAGAGGAAGTCGTGCTGCCGCTCCTCGAAGGTGGGGGCCTTGAAGGCGTGGATGCGGCAGCCCGCCGGGTTGAACAGGCCGATGACGTGCTTGACCGTGCCGCCCTTGCCGCTGGTGTCCATGCCCTGCAGCACCAGCAGGATCCGTCGGCGGTCCCCGGCGGTCGCCGCCGCCCACAGGCGTTCCTGCAGGCCGGCCAGCTCCTTGCCCATTCGGGCGGTGGCCGCGAGCCCGGCGGCCTTCGTGTCGGGGCCGCCGGGAGGCGCGCCGGTGTCGTACGCGGACAGGTCGACCGGCTCGCCGACCGGGAGGCGGAGCAGATCACGCAGCGGGGCCCCGTCCCGCTTCCTCTCCATGGCGCACCTCCTCCTCGCGCCGTTCCCCCGATGGTGCGCCGGGGCGACGGACCGCGCCACGCGTCCCAGAGACCGGTGCCCGACCGGGCGACGATGCCGCCGATGCGGCGCAGCGCCACATGGCCGCCACGGCCTCCTTGGGGCAGATCACCGCCTGGTACTGGACCAGAGACGCGGCCGGGCCCGCAGCCCCTGGTCCAGCTCCAGTGGCGGCTCCGGCTGGCCGTTCAGCGGGACCGGGGGAAAGACGCGCACCAACTTTCCGGTGACCGTGATGCCCGGCAGCGCCAGTGCCGCGCGCCCGCGGCCACCTTGCGGATCAGGCGGGGCCTGCCAGTCACGCACCGTTGCCAGCCCTCGGACGGTATCAGCCGGCCCCGTACTGCCTCGTCGCCTGTGTATGCCACGAACGGCATGTCCGGCCCGCGCGAGTCGGACCGGACGACCGCCTTCGTCGGAGAAGTCATGCATCCTGACCGGGCACGATAGATGGCCCCGATGGACAGCTTGAATGCTCAGAAGCGGCATGCCGGGGTTTCAGCGAGCCTGAGCCCGGGCCCGCGCTCGGAGAGGAGCGCTGCCAGTGCACCGCCCACCCTAGGGCGCCCGGGTTCCAGTCCTCGTGGACGGCGGCCAGCTGTGCCGCACGCCGCGCCACCCGCTGAAGGTTCTTACCGAGATCGCCCTGCTTGCGGCAGTAGGCCAGCCATTGCCCGACCGGCTTGTCCAGCATCGTCGCGTTGACCGGGGCGGACAGCGTGCCGGTTTGCGCGTAGTAGGCGCGTGCGGCGGCAGGTTCTCCTCCCACCCGGCCTCCGACGGATCCCAACCATCCCGAGGGCGTCCAGGGCCTGGGAGGTCGCCGCCGCCTGAATACTGATGCCGGACGGCGGGTCCGTCCGCTTCCACAACTCCCCCGGCCCCGGCGACCGCGATACTGCGCCGCGCCCGCGACTGCTCCGTGCTGAGAGCCTCTCCTGTATCCCTTCGGAGATGCCGGTATCCACGGCGCCCCGGCGGGAAGCCCGTCTGGGGCCCACCCGGCCAGGCCCCGCTACGACGTTTCAGGGCAACGGCCAGCCGCTGACGCCCGCACGTGGATGTGATCGGGCAGCCCGGCGGGGAGGACTGCCGTGTGATGGTTAGTGGTAGGCGCTGACGGCGTCGAGTACAGCCTGTGTCTAGCGGTCTTGTGCCTTGCGGGAGGCGGGGTTCCCGGTGGAGTGGCTGGCTTCGGTGGCGGCCCAGGTGGCCAGGAGTTGCAGGAGGTCGTGGTCGGGTGTGCCGGGGGCGGCGCTGTAGGCGGTGAGGGTGAGCCCTGGCTGGGCGGGGAGTTCCATGGCGTCGAAGTCGAGGGTGATGACTCCGACGGCGGGGTGGCAGAACGACTTGCGGCCGGTGTGGTGGAGGCGGACGTTGTGCTTGGCCCAGGCGGTGCGAAACTCTTCGCTGCGGGTGACGAGTTCGCCGATCAGGCCAGTCAGCTCAGCGTCGTGGGGGGCGCGCCCGGCTTCCGTTCGCAGCAGGGCGACGGTGGTGTTCACGGACTCCTCCCAGTGGGGGAAGAAGTCGCGGCCTCCTGGCAGCAGGAACTGTGAGCGGGCGATGTTGGTCGTCTGCGCCTCCGCGTTCGGGAACAGGGGCGCGTACAGGGCGCGGCCGAGGACGTTGGTGGCGAGAATGTCCAGTCGGCCGTTGCGGATGAAGGCCGGTGAGTCGGTCATCGAGCGCAGGACCCGCAGGACACTGTCGGGCAGCGGCCCGCGGGGGCGGCGGGTGCGGCGGGCCGGCCGCTTGGCGGCCGCGCGGGCCAGATCGAAGAGGTGAGCGCGTTCGGCGTCGTCGAGTTGAAGGGCGTTCGCGACGGCGTCGATGACTTCCTCGGAGGCACCGGCGATGTGGCCGCGTTCCAGGCGGACGTAGTAGTCGATGCTGACGCCGGCGAGCAGGGCGACCTCCTCGCGTCGCAGACCGGGCACGCGCCGGTTGCCGCCGAAGGCGGGCAGGCCCGCCTTCTGCGGGGTGATCTTGGCGCGGCGGGAGGCTAGGAACTCGCGGATATCACTCTCGGTACTCACACCTTCCAGGCTATGGCGGTCGCTGCCCGTGTGGGGGGGCCTGTCAGTACCTGTAACGGCAGACCCTTCTCCACCTCTATGAGCTGCAGTTTCCTCGATATCAGCGCGCCGCGTCCGCTCCAGGCAGATGGCCCGGGTACACGGTTCGGCGGCTGCCAGATCTTCGCCTCCGCCCCACAGTGAGTTGTGTGGCTGGCGAGCAGTCTTTCGATCAAGGAGTCGTCTCTCATGGCAAAGCAGTCCGCGCCCCAGGAGCTGGCCGGCATCGCACCGAAGCTGGTCGAGGTCACCAATGACGTGCTGTTCGCGGACGTGTGGGAGCGCCCGGGGCTCGCTCCGCGGGACCGCAGCCTAGTCACGGTCAGCGTGCTGGCCGCCCTGTACCGCAGCGAGCAGCTGCCCTATCACCTGGGCGTGGCGCTGGACAACGGACTCACGGTGGAGGAGCTGTCCGAGGCGATCACACACCTGGCCTTCTACGCCGGATGGCCCAACGCCATGACCGCGATCACCCAGCTGAAGAAGATCACGGACGAGCGTTCCGCCTGATCACGCCGCATGCAGCGCAACGATGCCCCGCACGGTCAGCGGGGCGGATCGAACCAAAGGAAAGAACGAGATGGCTGCCAACGATTTTGATCAGATGTTCCCGCTCGGGGAGAAGAACGAGGCCTTCGCGCAGTACTTCATCGGCCAGAGCTACCTGGCTCCGCTCGCCTCGGGGAGCGTCCCCGTCAGCAACGTCTCCTTCGAGCCGGGCTGCCGCAACAACTGGCACATCCACCACGGCACGGCCGGCGGCGGTGACCAGATTCTGATGTGCACGGCGGGCAGCGGCTGGTACCAGGCCGAGGGCGAGGATCCCGTCAGCATGGAGCCGGGAATGGTGGTCCGCGTTCCGGCGGGCACGAAGCACTGGCACGGCGCGAAGGCCGACTCGTGGTTCTCCCACGTCGCCTTCATCACGCCGGGCGAGGACGTCAGTAACGAGTGGCTCGAGCCGGTCACCGACGAGGTGTACGGGCGGCTGCCGTAGAAGGGAACGAACGCATGACCATCTTGGACGAGACCTACACGCTGGCAGGCGGCCTCGAGGTTCCCAAGCTGGGGCTCGGCACCTGGTTCATCGACGACGACAAGGCGGCCGACGCGGTCCGCGTGGCCGTTCAGATCGGCTACCGGAACATCGACACCGCCCAGGCGTACGGCAACGAGCGCGGTGTCGGCGAGGGGGTGCGCACCTCGGGGGTGTCCCGCGAGGAGCTGTTCGTCTCGACCAAGCTCGCTGCGGAGATCAAGGACTACGATCAGGCGTTGGCCGCGATTGACAGCTCTCTTGAGAAGCTGGTCATGGATTACGTCGACCTGATGCTCATTCACAGCCCGCAGCCGTGGGACGACTTTCGCGGCGGCGACTACGCCCAGGGCAACCGGGAGGCATGGCGGGCCCTGGAGGACGCCCACCGGGCTGGCAAGATCCGCTCCATCGGCGTCTCCAACTTCCAGCAGCACGACCTGGAGAACATCCTGCAGGGCGCGACCGTCGTCCCGCACGTCAACCAGCTGCTCGTGCACGCGGGCAACACTCCCTCTGAGCTACTGGCCTACTGCGAGAGCAAGCAGATCCTCGTCGAGGCGTACTCGCCGATCGCCCACGGCGCGATCCTGAAGAACGCCGAGGTCCAGGCGATGGCAGAGAAGTACGGCGTGTCCGTCCCGCAGCTGTGCATCCGCTACACCCTGCAGCTGGGCACCGTGTCGTTGCCCAAGACGGCGAACCCCGACCACATGCGCTCCAACGCCCAGGTCGACTTCGAGATCTCTGACTCGGACATGGACGCCCTGCGGGGCCTGCGCGATGTGGACTACGGCGAGCACAGCGCCTTCCCCGTCTACAGCGGCAAGTGACGTCGGAGGAGCGCTACCTCGCGCAGTCGCGGATCGGACGCGACGGCATCCACGCCGAGGCGGCGTTGACTGACACGTCGGTCCGGGCCGTGCGCCGCGCGGTGCGCGACGTCTTCCGGACCGCGCGGGCGGGCCGGCCCGCTGCGAAGTGATCTCTCATCACGCACGTCGGTCCTGACCCCGGTCTCCTCTTCCGTGACGCCCCGGCCCCGCCCTTTTGTAGGGGCCGCACGTTTTCTGACTGAAGAAAGGCAGCACCATCATGCGCGGAGCGATTCTCCACGCCCCCGGCGACGTCCGCTTCGAGGAGCGCGACGACCCGAAGATCATCGAGCCCACGGACGTGGTCATCCGCACGACGGCGACCTGCGTGTGCGGGTCGGACCTGTGGGACTACCGCGGCATCAACCCGGTCGAGCAGCCCACTCCGTTCGGCCACGAGTACGTCGGCATCGTCGAGGAAGTCGGCGCGGACGTGAAGAACGTTCAGCCCGGCCAGTTCGTCATCGGGTCCTTCTTCGCCTCCGACAACACCTGCCCGAACTGCCGCAACGGCTACCAGAGCAACTGCCTGCACCGCGAGTTCGTCGGCGCCGGCGGCTGTCAGGCCGAGAAGATCCGCATCCCGCTGGCCGACGGCACGCTGGTCGCCACCCCCGAGGTGCCTGACGAGAAGTACATCCCCAGCCTGCTGGCCTGCTCCGATGTGATGGGCACCGGCTGGTACGCGGCCAAGGCCGCCGAGGTGGGCCCCGGCGACACCGTCGCGGTCGTCGGTGACGGCGCGGTCGGCCTGTGCGCCATCATCGCCGCCAAGGAACTCGGCGCGGAACGCATCATCGCGATGTCGCGGCACGAGGCCCGCCAGAAGCTGGCCCGCGAGTTCGGTGCCACCGACATCGTCCCCGAGCGCGGCGAGGAGGGCGTCGCCCGCATCAAGAAGATGACCGGCGGCATCGGCGCCGACCGTGTCCTGGAGTGCGTGGGCAACGAGCAGTCGATGCAGCAGGCCCTGAACTCCACCCGCCCCGGCGGCAACGTCGGCTTCGTCGGCGTCCCGCACGGCGTCTCCCTCGACGGCGAGAAGCTGTTCTACTCCCACGTCGGCCTGCGCGGCGGCCCCGCCCCCGTCCGCGACTACCTCCCCCACCTGATCGACCTCGTCCTGTCCGGACGCATCAACCCGGGCAAGGTCTTCGACCTGGAACTCCCCCTGAACCAGGTGGCCGAGGGCTACAAGGCGATGGACGAGCGCCGCGCCATCAAGACTCTGCTCAAGCCCTGACCCGTAGCACTGCCGGGACGCTGGTGCGGCCGTCAAGCGTGACTGCGCACCAGCGCCACCGCAGCAACCACTGCACCTTTTCGCGTGATGGGGAGATGTTCTTCGTGCTGGCAATCGGGCTGACCTCCTACGGCCCCCCGACGTACTGCACCCGGTGGAGGTGGACGAGCCGCACGCCGCGGCCGGCCAAGTCCGTATCCGGGTGCGTGCTGCCGGGGTGAACCCGGCCGATGTGATGCTGCGCGACGGCTCACTCGCCGACTGGTACAGGGATGTTCAGCCGCCGTTCGTGCCGGGCATGGATGTCGCCGGGACGCTGGACGAGGTGGGGCCCGACCTACCGGACGGTTTCGGCCTGCGGGTGGGGGACGACGTCGTCGCCGTGGTCGACAATCACGGCCGTCACGGCGGCTACAGCTCCCTCGTGGTGGTCCCGGCCGCCTCGGTCACCGCCAAGCCCGCAGGAGCCGGGTATCCGCAGGCGGCGTCGTTCCTGATGAACGCCCTGACCGCCCGCTGCGCCCTTGACGCGCTGGCCCTGCCAGCCGGGGCGACGGTGCTGGTGACCGGTGCCGCCGGCGCGGTCGGCGGCTACACCGTGCAGCTTGCCGCAGCCGCAGGGCTCATCCCCGTCGCGGTGGCCGCCGGCGCCGACGAGGAGCTGGTGCGCGACTTCGGTGCGCGGCATTTCGTCGGCCGCGACAGCCCGGTCACCGAGCAGGTCCGTGAGCTGGTGCCCGGCGGTGTGGACGGCGTGGTCGATACGGCGATGCTGCACGAGGCCGTCGCTCCGGCGCTGCGTGACGGGGGCGCCATGGCGGTGCTGCGGTTCTGGGACGGCGCCCCCGGGCGCGGTATCACCGTGCACCCGGTCAACGTCCGTGACCACGTCACCGACCACGCCGCGATCGAGGTCCTGCGCGAACAGATCGAGCAGGGCGTCCTCGACCTGCGTGTCGCCGCCACCCTCCCCGCGGAGAAGGCCGCCGAAGCCCACCGACGGCTGGAGCAGGGCGGAGTGCGAGGACGCCTCGTCCTTGAATTCCCGACCCACCCGTAACCACATCCGTGATCGACACCCCCGGGGCCCTTGCCGCTGAAGGAGCGGTCGGCGCACTGTGGCCCGGCCTCCCTCCCTGCAACCTCGCGCCCCGGGGCGAGGAGAGAACAATGAACCCCACCTACGACTTCATCGGGCAGGTCGCGCTGGTCACCGGCGCCGCCTCGGGCATGGGCCTGGCCACCGCCCGCGCCTTCGCCCATGCCGGCGCGGCCGTCGTCTTGGCCGACCTCGACCGCCAGGCCGCCGAGGCTGCGGCCCAAAACCTCACCGACGAGGGCCATCAGGCCCTCAGTGTCGGCTGCGACCTGGCGGACGAGGACCAGGCCGCGGCCATGGTCGAGCGAACGGTGCAGACCTTCGGACGCCTGGACATGGCGTTCAACAACGCCGGCATCCAGGTCCCGCCGACCGACGCCGCCGAGGAGCGGGCAGAGGACTTCGACCGCGTCAACGCGGTCAATCTGCGCGGCATCTGGACGTGCCAGAAACACGAACTGCGCCAGATGCGCACCCAGGGCTCAGGCGCGATCGTCAACTGCTCCTCCCTGGGCGGGCTGGTCGGTCTGCCCGAACGCGCCGCCTACCACGCCTCCAAGCACGGCGTCATTGGGCTGACCCGCAGCGCCGCGGTCGAGTACGCCGCCCGGGGCATTCGCATCAACGCCGTGTGCCCGGGCACGATCGACACGCCGATGGTCGCCGGCATGCTCGAAGGCCAGGCAGAGGCCATGGCCGAGATCCTGAAGCAGCAGCCGATCGGCCGCCTGGGCACCGCCGACGAGATCGCCAACGCCGTGCTGTGGCTGTGCAGCCCTGCCGCCACGTTCGTCATCGGCGTCGCCCTGCCCGTCGACGGCGGCTTCACGGCCCACTAAAACCGCCGAGCCCTCCCAGGTTCCTGCGCCCGCACCGCAAGGGGCCTGGGAGGCACTGCCAGTACCTGGTACAGCGGTGCCTTCCCCGCGCACCCCGGCGGCGGTTCCCTGAAATGACCGCCCACCGTAAGTGGCCCACGGCCTGGCACGACTGCCCCTCACTTGCTCCTGGAGCTGCACCCCATGTCCCTGCCTGCTTCCCCCTCCTGCAGTGGCGGTCTCAGCGTGCCCAAACGGCACGGGCACCCGGCGGCGGCGCTGGCCGCGGCCCTGCTCGGCTTCTTCGTGATCACACTCGACGCGCTCGTCGTCAACGTCGCCCTGCCCGCGATCCGCAGCGACCTGGGCGGCGGCATCACGGGCCTGCAGTGGGTCCTGGACGGCTACACCCTGATGTTCGCAGCGCTGCTGCTGTCGGCCGGCTCCCTGTCGGACCGCATCGGCGCCCGCCGCGCTTTCGGGCTGGGACTGGCCGTGTTCATCGCCGCCTCCATCGCCTGCGGCCTGGCACCCACCCCCCCGGTGCTGGTCGCCGCCCGCCTCGTGCAGGGCGCCGGCGCCGCCGCCATGATGCCCACCAGCCTGGCGCTGATCCGCGAGGCGTACACCGACCCCGTTAAGCGGGCACGGGCGGTCGCCCTGTGGGCGGTGGGAGGCGCTATCGCCTCGGCGGCCGGCCCCGTCGCCGGCGGCGCGGCCAGCCTGATCAGCTGGCGGATGATCTTCTTCATCAACCTGCCGATCGGCCTGGTCGCACTGCTGCTTCTCGCGCGCACCGGCCCCTCCCCGCACCGACCGGCCCCCTTCGATGTGACCGGGCAGGTCACCGCGGTCCTCGCCATGGGCGCACTGACCTTCGGCGCGATCGAGGCCGGCGAACGAGGCTTCACCGCCCCCGTCGTGTGGATCGCGGCCCTGATCACCCTGGTGGCCGCTGCCGTGTTCCTGCGCGCGCAGGCCCGAGGCCGGGCTCCGATGGTTCCCCTGCCCCTGCTGCGCCACCGCACCGTGGTGATCTCCTGCACGGCCGGGTTCGCGTTCATGGCCGGCTTCTACGGCATGGTGTTCCTCTTCAGCCTCTACCTCCAGCAGCAACGGGGCCTGTCCCCGCTGGCCACCGGAGCGGCGTTCGTGCCGATGACGGTGCTGTCGGCGTTCATCAACCCGCTCTCCGCGCGGGCCGCCGAACGCTTCGGCCCCCGCGTGCCGATCAGCTGCGGTCTGCTGCTGATGGCGGCCGGGCTGATCACGCTGGCTCTGGTGCCCGAGGCGACGCCGACCTGGGCGCTGGCGGCGCTGATGCTCCCGGTCGGCCTGGGCGGCCCGCTGGCCATGCCGCCCACCACCGCCCTGCTCGTCAACAGCGTGCCGGCGCAGCGGACCGGCACGGCCAGCGGCGTGTTCAACACCTCCCGCCAGCTCGGCGGCGCCCTGGCCGTCGCAGTCTTCGGCGCGCTGCTGGCCGGCCAGAGCCACATGCTGACCGGCGTGCGCACCAGCCTGCTGCTGGCCGCCGCCGTCGTCGGCGCCGCGGGCATCGCGGCCTGTTTCCTACGCCCTGCCGCGGATCACTCGACCGGCCCCGCCCGGGCTCCCGCCGCCCGAACCACAGAAGCAGAAGGATCCCTGCCGCACCCCGCCCAGCCCCGCACAGCGAAGGAGACCACCCCGTGACTACCTGGAACCCGCACGCACTGGAGCACCTCGCCGCCACCGACGAACTGCACATCGCTCCCCGCCGCAGTGACGGCTCGCTGCGCAAGCCGGCCACCATCTGGGTCGTCACCGACGGCGATCAGGTGTTCGTCCGCTCCTGGCGCGGCGCCGACGGCGCCTGGTGGAAGACGGCGCGCACCACCGGCACCGGACACATCAACGCCGGCGGGATCGATGCCGACGTCTCCTTCACCCCGGTCACCGACCCCGCCGCCAACGACCGCGTGGACGACGCCTACCGCGCCAAGTACGGCCGCTACACCGGCTACGTCGAACCCATGACCGCCGAGCAGGCCCGCGCCACCACCCTGCGCCTGACCCCGCAGACCTGACCCGACACCCGCCACGCGCCCCTTCAGAAACCGGAGACGCCTTTCATGACCACCCTCGCTCTCATCGGCGCCGGACCCGGACTGGGCGCTGCCGTCGCCCGCCGTTTCGGCCGCGAAGGCTTCGACATCGCGCTCATCTCCCGCAGCCCCGAACACCTCGACGCACTGGCCGCCGACCTGCAGCAGGACAGCATCACCGCGCAAGGCTTCGGCGCCGACGTACGCGATCCGAAAGCCCTGAGCGCGGCCCTGGACGCGGCCACCAGCACTCTCGGGCCCATCGAAGTCCTGCAGTACAGCCCCGTCCCGCACAAGGACTACATGAAGCCCGTCCAGCGCACCCGCCCCGAGGACCTGCAAGGCCCCCTGGCCTTCTCACTGTTCGGACCGATGACGGCCGTCGAGCAGGTCCTGCCCGACATGCGGCAGGCCGGCCGCGGAACCATCCTCTTCGTCAACGGCGGCAGCGCCGTACGCCCGCACCCCGAACGGGCCGGCACCTCCATCGCCTTCGCCGCCGAGAGCGCCTACGCCCGCATGCTGCACGACAGCCTCGCCGCCGACGGCGTGCACGTCGCCCAGCTGATCATCCCCGGGGCCATCACCCCCGGCGACGAGCACACCGACCCCGCCACCCTGGCCGACACGCTGTGGACGATCCACCAGCAACGCGGCGACTTCCGCCACTACGCCTCGCCGCTGGACATCTGATGCCTCCCTTGCCGCGAAGGATCGGGACAGCAGGACCAGCCACGCGAAGATCCACGTGGCGATCAGGTAGAGCATTCGTACGAGCACAAGGTCCGATGGTGCCCGATCGGCCTGCGGAGCGTCGCCCCAGGTCACGGGCTGTGCAGCCATTCTGAAGCAGTACGGGCCCACTGAGACCACCGGGCAAACAGTCATGCGCACGCACATCCTGACCTGCTGTTTATTTACCGTTCGAGGGCACGGATGGGGTTTCGGCCCGTCGGCGACAGGAGCGCTCGCGTCGGTCCTCCGCAGCGGTGGTGGTCAGGTCAGGAGACCTCCCCGGGTGGCTCGGGCAGCCCGATCAGGACCAGCGTCACGTCGTCGTCATGGGGAGCCGCGTCCGGACTGAGGGTCTCGACCAGCCGGGCCGCGGCCCGATCGAGGGTCGCCGGATCTGAGGGAGCGTCCTTCAGCGCGACATCGAGAGTGCGGGCGAGGATGTCGATCTGCTCCTCGATGTCGGTGCCGGGCCTTTCGACGAGACCGTCGGTGTAGAGCGCGAGAGTGCTGCGCGGCGGCAACGGCAGGCTCGTCTGCCGGAACGGCACGGCGCCGCAGCACGAATCGTTGACGCCAAGAGGTACACCGACTGCTGCCTGCAGCCGGTGAGCGGGCCCGTCAGGGGATAGGGCGATGACCGGCAGGTGGCCGGCCGAGCACAGGGTGACCTCGTGGATGCTCTGGTCTATCACCAGGTAGACGCAGGTGACGAGCTGGTCCTCCATGTCGCTGACGAACGCGTCTAGCCCGGTGATGAGTCGGCTGGGTGGCATGCCCGTGCGGGCCAGCGCGTGGGAGGCTGCGCGCAACTGGCCCATGACGGCTGCCGCCTCCAGGCCGCGGCCCATCACATCGCCTACGACGATGCCGGTGCGGTTCCGGTCCAGCGGGATGATGTCGAACCAGTCGCCGCCGACTCCAGGGTCCTGGACGGACGCCAGGTAGCGGTGCGCGCTGGGCAGGCCGGGCAGACGGGGCGGCTCGCCGATGAGGCTGTGCTGCAGGGTGTAGGCGATACGTCGGTGCTCCTCGTAGCGCTCGGCGCGTTCGACCTCGGCCTGCCGGCGTTCGGTGATGTCCCGTACGGTCAGGAACACCAGCGTCTGCTCTCCGGCCTGGAGGCTGCTGACGCTCACCTCGACGGGGAACTCACCGCTTTCGCTGTGCTGCCCGTACAGTCTCCTGTCCAGGACGATCGGCTTCGGGTCTGCCTGGCGTAGGTAGGCGCGGAGGAGCGCGTCGTGGCGTCGGCGTCGCGGGGCAGGCACGAGATCGATGACCTGAGTGCCGACGAGGTCGTCCGGTGCATGGCCGAACAATCGTTGTACCTGTTTGTTGGCCATGACGATGGTGCCGTGGCCGTCCGTGATCAGAGTGGCGTCGGGCGCGGATTCCAGAAGGGCGAGGAAGCGCTGGTTGGCCCGGCGGACCTCGCGCTGCGCCGCGACTCGTTCGGTGATGTCGGTGACCACGCCGCACATGGCGTAGGGGCTGCCGGACGGCCTGGTGAGTGGGAACAGGCAGGTGAGGCAGTCCCGCGGCCCTTCCGGCAGGGCGAGAACCTCCTCCCGCTGCACGGGCGTGCCCTGCGCCAGCATGGCGAGGTCTGCGGCCCGTGCCTGATACGCGAGGTCGGGTGGCATGACGTCCAGGTCCCGGCAACCCAGTACCTGTTCCCGGGGCAGGCCCAGGCTCTTCTCGAACGTCGTGTTGACCGCCAGGAAGCGACCGTCCAGGTCCTTGATGAACACCACCGCAGGTGTGTGGTCCATGAACGCCTGCAGCAGTTCGTTCTGTCGCACCTGCCATTCGGCCTGGGCGTGCGCCACCTCGACACGGCGGCCCACGACCAATGTCGCGAAGATGACCGCGGTGAACACGGCCACGTGCCCACACACCAGCAGCGCGGTACCCAGACGCGTTCCGAACAGCCTGGCGTCCTCACCGGCCAGGACGAGTCGGCCCAGAAGCGGGGGTACCACCAGGATGGTGGTGAACAGTCGGCGCCCCAGGGCGCCCGTGGTGCCCGCGTTCATCAGCAGTCCGGCAGGACCACTGTCCGGCCGGACGAGGAAGGCGGCGATGCCCAGCAGCACCAGAGCCAGCCCGGTGTACAGGGCCATGCCCTTGTAGGCTCCGAACCGTTCCAGTTCGGGAACGGCGTAGGCGAACCCGTACAGCCGCAGCATTCCCAGGGCGAGAACGGCCAGGCCCAGAACCTGACTCGCCCAAGCGGGGACTCGGGACACGCTTGCGCACAGGGCCGCCACGCCCCCGATCAACAGAGCTGAAGCCGTATTCGGCGCCGTCCGTCCGGGCATCTCTGTCGCCACCCGCGCCGTGTCGTCCTTGAAGAGCAGTTCATCGATGCCCAGGCCAGCCCCGGTCACGTACTCCACGATGGTGAGCCCGCCGATCAAAGCGGCCAGAACCGCGGCCGCACGGGCCGCAGTGATCGCCCACCGGGTGACGCGTCCGCGAGCCACCAGAAACAGGGAGACACCGAGTGCCAGCAGAGCCACGGCGGTGTTCGCGGTCATGGTCGCGTCGGCACCGGACACGCGCCTCAGGACGTCGACACCGAGGATCCAGCCGGACAGACCCGCCGCGCCCAGTACAGCGCCCGCCAAGGCGGTGCCCTTAGCCACAGCGCGCGCAGCGTCCAGGGTGGACCGCCGGTACGGCAGGTCCGCGGTCTGCTCTGCGCCGAGTGCGCCAGGCAACTCGGGCATCCGCTGCCCTTTCGTCACTAAAACTCTTCTTGCTGAACAAATAGTCAAATGTGTACTACTAGCCTAGATACTCTGGCGGACCCGTCGCCTGCTGATGCCGTGTGGCCCGGTCGCGCCGGCACCGACCAGCTCAGCCCATGGCAGGAGGGGCTACAGGCTCCGGCCGGGATCCACCGGAGGGGCCGAACTCCACGGTCGTCCGCGGCTTGCACCCTGCCCGCTTCGGCCGTGGTTCGCCACGGCTTCGCCCGGCACACCCTGGACGGTGCCGAAGTCCGCGCCGCCCTGCTCGACCTGGTCATCCAGCTCGGGCGGCTGCTGCGCCAACGGGGTCAGGCAGCCCGCGGCCTGACGCTGACGTTGCGGTTCGTCGGCAAGGGCCGCTGGGAGAAGACGCGCCGCCTGCCGCAGGCCTCCGCGCACGACGACGATCTGCGCCTCCTGGCCTACCAGTTGATGGATGCCGCAGGCCTGCAGCGAGGCCGGCTCACCGGGATCACGCTCAAGTCGGAAGACCTGGGGGATGCCGATCAGGTTGCCGAACAGATCAGCCTCGATGGGGCCCGCGAGGCCCGCCTGGTCGCCGAGGCCGTCAGCGACCGCATCCGCGACAAATTTGGGGCTCTCCCGGCATCGGTGTGGGTCAGCCGGTGCGAGTGGGGGGTCGCTCCCACGGCAGGACGAGGGTGATGGGGCCGCAGGTGAGCATGACCAG
>NZ_JBSFJX010000189.1:0-15578 GCF_053598275.1 Streptomyces sp. NPDC001156
TCATGATCGTCTCCTCTCGTTCAGGGACCCCTGTCAGGGGCCGTGCAACGAAAGGAACCAGCAGGACGATCCGGAACCTGCGAACATCCCCTTAAAGCCCCATGATTATGCCGATCGATAAAACGATGCCCAGGCCCACGACCAGGGCGGCACCACCGTGCGGCGGCATATCGGCAAGGTCCGCATAAGAGGCCGAACTCCACCTGCTCAAGGCCCGGCTGCGGGGCGGGCAGCTGTCCAAGGCCCGGCGTGGGGAACTGAAGCAGGCCCTGCCCATCGGCTATGTCCACGACCATACTGACCGCATCGTCAAGGACCCCGACGCCGCGGTCCGCGCAGCCGTCGAGCGGGTCTTCACCCTGTTCGCGGCGACCGGCTCGGCCCGCCAGGTCGTCATCGCCTTCGCCCGCGACAAGCTCTCCTTTCCCGCCCGCATCCGCACCGGCCCTCACAAGGGCGAGCTGGTCTGGGGCCCGCTCAAGCACTGGCGGGTGCTCTCGCTGCTGCACAACCCCTGCTATGCCGGGGCGTTCGTCTATGGACGCAGGCGTGCGACGAGGACCGCGCAGGGCACATTCGCCTGGGCGATCGTCCCCCGTGATCAGTGGATGACGCTGATCGAGGACCACCACGAGGGATACCTCTCCTTCGCCCGGTGGGAGACCAACGGCCGCCTGCTGGCCGGCAATGCGGCCAGCCAGGGCGAGGACCGCAAGACTGGGCCGGCCCGCGAAGGACCCGCTCTGCTGCAGGGCCTGGCGATCTGCGGAAAGTGCGGACGGCGGATGACGGTCGGCTATCGCCAGTACCGCGACGAGATCTTCCCCGACTACCGGTGCATGACCCGGGCCATCCAGGACGGGACACGCGTCTGCGAACGCCTGCCCGGCAAGGCCATCGACACCGCCGTCACTCAACTCCTCCTGAACACCCTCACCCCGCTCGCCGTCGACGCCGCGCTGAAAGTCAGCGACCAGCTCATCGCGCAGGCCGCCGAGGCCGACCGGCTGCGGGCCACCCATGTCCAGCGCGCCCAGCACCGCGCGGACCTGGCCCGGCGCCGCTACCTCGCCGTCGATCCCGACAACCGGCTCGTCGCCGACACCCTGGAGGCCGACTGGAACCACGCTCTGCGCGAGGTCGCCGCGGCGAAGGAGACATACGAGCGGGCGAAGACCGAGGCCACCCCGCTCGAACAGGCCGTCCGCGACCGGCTGACCACACTCGCCGCCGACGTCCACGCCCTCTGGGCCGATCCGGCCACCCCCATGCGGGAACGGAAACGTATCGCCCGCCTGCTGATCACGGATGTCACCCTCACCCGCACCGACCAGATCACCGCGCAGGTCCGGCTGTCCGGCGGCCAGCACCACACCCTGACCGTCCCGATCCCGCTGTCCGGCGGAAAGTCCTGGCAGACCCACCCCGACACCGTCGCCCTGGTCGACGAGCTCCTCGACCACCACACCCACCGCGAGATCGCGAAGATCCTCAACGAACGGGGCCTGACCAGCGGCAAGGGACACCCATTCACCGAGCTCCTGGTCCGCGACATCCGCGACAACTACCAGCTCACCCACCGCTACCAGCGACTACGCGACCGCGGCCTGCTCACCCACGAGGAGTACGCCGTCGCAGTCGGCACGACCGCCCACACGGTGAAGATCTGGCGCCGGGCCGGCCTGATCGACGGCGTTCCCTACAACGACAAGAACTGCTACCTCTACCCACCACCCGGCCCCGACGCCCCCCACGTCGCCATGGGCATCAAACTCTCCGACCGCGTCACGGCCCGGGAAGCCCCTCACAACGCAACATCGCAAAGGAGCGCAGTGTGATGACAACGGCTTGTCGAAACACGAGCCGACTCGGCCCATGGACTGCACGATGCCCAGCTTGCGGCAGGCCCGCTTGAACTTCCGGGAGCAGTACTCGCTGCCCCTGTCGGTGTGCATGATCACGCCGCGCACGTCGCCGCCCCGGGTGGCCGCGGCCATGTTGAGTGAGGCCACCACCAGCTCGGCGTCGTGCCGGGCGCCCATCGCGTAGCCGAGCAGCCGACGGGAGAACAGATCGATCACCGTTGCCAGGTAAAGCTTGCCCTCGCCGGTGTCGATCTCGGTCATGTCGCCTGCCCAGACAAGGTCCGGTTCCTCGGCGGTTAAGTCCCGGCGGACGAAGTCCGGGGCGGCCGACCGCCTGCCCGGCCTGGTCAGCGACCGGCGGTGATTGGCCTTCCGGCCTGCCAGCCCGAGCTCGGCCATCAGCTTCGCGACGGTGTTCACCGACACCCGCCAGCCCCGGCGCACCAGCTCGATAAACACCTTCGGCGAGCCGTAGGTGCCCCCGGAGCCACGGAAGATCTCCTCGACCTCCTCCGCCAACTGCTGCCGGCGCACCTCCCGCTCGGTCGGCGGCCGGTCACGCCACTTGCAGTACCACGACTCCGAAACCCCCAGAGCCCCGCAGGCGACCCGATGCGGTATGCCTTCCTCGGCCTTGCAGCTGCTGATCACCCCGACCGCCACGGCCGGGTCCGCCTCAGCTACTTCACCCACAAGGCCACGAATCGCTTGCACACATCACGCTCCATCTCCAACTCGCGGATGCGCTTGTCCTTCTCCCGTGCCTCGGCCCGCAGCCGCTCCAGCTCCGCCCGCTCACTCTCCCGCAGACGACCGCCGGGAGATGGATCGGCCGCCGGCCGATCCGACGACGGCGACCGTTGCGCCGCGCCCGCGACACCCAGCTGTGCAGCGTCCCGGGATGGATGCTCAGATCCTCGGCCACCTCCGGAATCGGCTTCCCGGTCTCCGTCACGATCCGTACCGCCCCCTCACGGAACTCGGCGTCGTAGATGCGCTTCCTGGATGCCATGGCCCCCAACTATCCCTCCGGTCACGGTCTCCACAGTAGGAGGGGAGATGCAATCCCGGCCTCCCTCAAGATGTCCCAGACCGTGGATGCCGCCACCTTCACCCCGAGCACGAGCAGCTCACCATGCAGGCGCCGATAGCCCCAACTTGGATTTTCCCTGGCCAGGCGCAGTACCAGCGCTCGGATCGAGTGCACGGTGCGCGGCCGGCCTCCGCGCTGAGGTCGGCACCGGGCGGCGCGCCGGCGGGCAATGAGGTTACGGTGCCATCGCAGCACCGTGTCCGGCCGCACCGGCAGTCGCATCCCGCGCAGCACCTCTCGCCGCAGGCCGTGGAGCAGGGACGCAAAGAACGCCCGGTCGCTCGCGTGGAACCGGACCTGCTGCCCGTTCAGCCGCCGCTCCAACACCACGATCTGATGGCGCAGGGCCAGAATTTCTGCATCTTTCTCACGGTGGCCCATCGGCAGCAGCCGCAGCATCGCGAACGCGTTCGTCACGCCCAGGTACGCCAGTCTCAGCAGCACGACCGATCATCATGCCGCGACCACCGCCAACCGCGCGAGAGGCAGACTCAGGTAACCACGGCTGACACCGAAACCCGCTCCCACCTGTATGGATGAGGTATTCGGCAAGGGCAGGGTCCGGCCGAGGTACTCGGCGGCGTCGGTCAGCAGGGTGATACGGCGCGGGTCGTGTGGAGGCAGCAGTCCGGCGACCCGCTGGGCCAGGTCCGCGGCCACGTCGGGGGCCGACGACGACAGTTCCCGTACGGCGGTGGTCAGGGTGGTCGCGGCGTTGTCGCCGAGCGGGCCGCCGGACATGACGACGTGCCAGGCCACCTCAGCCGATCGTGCCCCTATGCCACGCAGAGTGTCGGCCGCCTCCCGGTGCAGAGCGGTCCGTACGGCCAGAGGCAGGTTCTCGTGGACGGCCTGCCGTATGAGGTCGTGACGGAAGGCGAGGCGCGGGCCGTCGCCCGAAAGTAGACCGGCGTTCAAGGCGGCCGCGACGCCCGACAGCAGGCTGCGGGCCCGGGCGGTGGTGTAGATCGTAGAAGGCCGCGAGGCTCTCCCGCGCGGGGTCGGCCGAGGCGGACGTAGGGTGCTGATATGTGCGCCATACGGGAAGACGGCGCCGCACAGTCTCATGGGTCCTGCCCCCCTCAGCCCTCCACCGAGTCGGTACGCCGGGCCGAGCTGGACCGACTGCTGAAGCTCGCCGTACGCGACACGGGCATGCACGCGGGGGCGGTCTTCCTGCTGGCGTCCGACGGGCAGGCGCTGCGGCTGGAGGTGACCGCAGGCATACCGGCGGAGTACCTCACACCCTGGTTCGGGGTGGCGCTGTCCAGTCCCGTTCCGGTGGCCGAGGCGGTGCGCGAACGGCGGTTGGTCTGGCTCGGCGACCCCGAGGAGCTCGCCCGTCGTTACCCGCGCACCGCGATCGCCCTGCCGTACCGCCATGCGGTGGCCGCGGCGCCCCTCGTCACCGGCACCACGGTGTGGGGCGCGCTGCTGCTGTTCTGGCCCGGATCCGACACCGCCGGGCCCGCCGGCCCGAGCCCCGAGCGGGTCCGTGCCGCCGGGCGGCGCCTGGGGCGATTCCTGCGCGACGCCGCCGGCACTGGCCACGCCGTCACTCCCGGACCGGCACCACGCAGCCTGCCGCAGCCGCCCGCCCGCGAGCGGGGGCCGGCCGAGGCGCTGGCCGCGGCGGACTTCGCCGAACGGCTGCCAGAAGGCAGCTGCTGTTTCGACCTCGAGGGCAGGTTCACCTACGTCAGTGCCACTGCCGCCGCCCTGCTCGACAGCAGCGTCGCCGATCTGATCGGCACGCGCCCTCGGCAGTCCTTGCCTTGGTGCACCGACCCGGCCTTCGAGGACCGCTTCCGCGCCGCCGTGGTCAGCCGGAAGCCCGCCCGCTACATCGCCCTGCACCCGCCGGACCGGTGGCTCGCATTCGAGCTGTACCCCGACGCGTCCGGGGTCAGCGTCCGTATCTCGCCGACCGGTCCGGGCGGGGCCTTCCCGGCGGCGCCCCCCGGGGCGGGCCCGTCCCGGGGCGAGCCGATCGCCCTGGGCGAGGTCTACCTGGTGCTGCACCTGGCCGCCGCCCTCTCCGAAGCCCTCGGCGTGGGTGACGTGGTCGATCTGGTCACCGAAGAGATGCTGCCCGCCTTCGGGGCCCGGACCGTGGCCCTGCTCGCGGCCCAGGAAGGCAGAATGCGGGTCATCGGCTGCCGCGGATACATCCCTGGGCTCCTGGAGCACTTCGACGGAGCGCCATTGACCTTCCCCGCGCCCGCGGTCCGGGTCCTGGCCACCGGCGTGCCGAGTTTCTTCGCCACCTTCGAGGAGCTGTCCTGCGCCTATCCGCCCGCCCCCCGCCAGGACGATCTGCATGCCTGGGCCTTTCTGCCTCTGATCGCCTCCGGGCATCCGGTGGGCTCGTGCGTGTTCGCCTTCGACCGCCCTCACCCTTTCCCCGACCAACAGCGGGTCGTCTTCACGGCACTCGCGGGACTGATCGCGCAGGCGCTGGAACGGGCCCGCCTGTACGACACCAGCAAGGAGCTCGCGCAGACCCTGCAGGCGGCTCTGCTCCCCAGCTCGCTGCCCGACCTTCCCGGACTGGATGTGGCTGCCCGTTATCTGCCCAGCGTCCGCGGCATGGACATCGGGGGTGACTTCTACAGCCTGGTCCGGGTGGACGACACCACCGCGGCCGCAGTCATCGGCGACGTCCAGGGCCACAACGTCACCGCCGCCGCGCTCATGGGCCGCATCCGCCCTGCCCTCCGCTCCCAGGCCCTCGCCGGAGCCACGCCGGCGCAGGCCCTCACCCAGGCCAACCGGCTGCTGGTCGACATGGATCCGGACCGCTTCGCCAGCTGCCTGTACGCCCATCTCGACCTCGCACACCACCGGGCCGTCCTGGCCACTGCCGGGCATCCCCCGCCGGTCGTGCGTCACCCGGACGGGCATGCCGAGGTCCTTGCCCTGCCGCCCGGGCTGCTGCTCGGCATCGACCCCGACGCGGACTATCCCTCCACCGAGATCGCGCTGACGCCCGGCACTGTCCTCGCCCTGTACACCGACGGACTCGTCGAGACTCGCGGGGTCGACCTGGACGACGCCATGGCCGGGCTCGCCGCCCAGCTCGCCCAGGCCAGGCCCCAGCCCATGGACCAGCTCGCCACAGCCCTGATCGACCATGCACGGCAGACCGCACCCCGGACCGACGACATCGCCCTGCTGCTCATCGGGCTCGCCACCGCCGTGTAGGCCACCCGCGGCTCCCACCCCGCCGGTCGCGGGCCGACAAGTCGCGCCCCTACCTTGACAGCACGGAGCCGGACGGCCACTCTGAAAACTATGGAAACTAAAAGAGTTACTGCAGTTTCCAAGCGCGAGGCACAGCGCGCTGATGCGATCGTGGAAGCGGCCGGCCGACTGTTCTTCGCACCGGGCTTCGCGCGGGTGAACATGGACGATCTCGCTCGCGAGCTCGGGATGAGCAAGAAGACGATCTACCGTCATTTCCCGGACAAGCGCAGCCTGCTGACCGCCGTACTGGACCGGCAGTTCGCAGCGGTGGAACGCACGCTGGTGACGGCGGCCCAGGACGCCGAAGGGCAGCCGTTCGATGTGCGGGTCCAGCAGTTCCTGATCGCAGCGGGCAGCGAACTCGGACGGCTCGGCGCGGCTCAACTCGCAACCGGAGGGGGCGGCGATGCGATGCTGCGCCAGTACGTGGAGCAGCGCACGGACGCGGTGGTCTACCGGCGGCTCGACGAACTGTTCCGGGACGGACACCGGCAGGGACTGCTACCGGCGCCGCCCGAGCTGCTCAGCGAGATCACCCGCGGCGCGCTGGAGCGGCTGCTCACCTCGCAGTTGCCGCACGAACTGAACTGGACCGCGGCGGATCTGCTGCGGGCGACCGTCGACATCGTGCTCTACGGAGCGATCCGCTCAGCACCCGGCATCGACGACGACCAACTCGGGGCGGTCATTCCGACGGCCCGCGATGATGAGGAGGAGGAGGTGGGCCCATGACCCGGTCAACTGGCAGGGTGGCATTGGTGACAGGGGCCAGCAGCGGAATCGGTGCGGCCACCGCACACATTCTGGCCGCGCGAGGGATGCGCGTGGTGGTCAACTACCTGAGCAGCAGCACGTCGGCCGAGAAGGTGGTGGCTGACATCGAGGCCGCAGGCGGCCAGGCCATGGCCGTGCAGGCCGACGTGCGCGAGGTAGCGGCGATCGAGAGCATGGTCGAGCAGGTCAAAGCGGCGTGGGACGGCATCGACGTGCTCGTGCACAACGCGCTCATCCCGTATGTGGTCAAGTCGTTTCAGGACATGACGTGGGAAGAGCTGGGCGGCAAGCTCGACGCCGAGATGCATGCGGCGTTCGCGGTCACCAAAGCCGTCCTGCCCGCCATGCAGAAACAGGGCTGGGGACGCCTCATCTATCTCGGTACCGGTCTCAGCCGCCGGCCCCGGGAGGGCATGATCGCGCTGGGCACGGCCAAGGCCGCACTGGAGCAGTTCGCCCGCTACCTCGCCCAGGAACTGGGCCCGCAGGGCATCACGGTTAACACCGTCGCGCCCGGCCCGGTGGAGTCCCGCATGGCGGGTGACGTGTTCGACGATGCGCAAAAGCAGCGGCAGGTGGCCGCCACCCCCCTGGGCCGCCTGGCGTACCCGGCCGACGTCGCCCAAGCGGTCGCCTTCTACGCCAGCGAGGACAACGCCTTCATGACCGGCACCACGGCAGTGGTCAACGGTGGAATGTCCATGGGCTGACGCGTCACTGTCCCCGCGCACGGGGCCATACCGTCCCGGTCGGCACACACCCGGCACGCCGGCCCCTCAACACCATGGACCGCGGCGCCCGCGACACGTGCGGACGCACGACAGTGACACGATCAAGGAAAAGTTCATTGCACACCATCGATCTCGCCTACGTCGGACGGGGACTGCACGAGGAGCTGGCCGCCTATATCGCCGACCAGCAGGACTACTACGCCGACGAGGGCGTCCACGTCGCGCTGCGCGACGGCTGCACCTGGGGCGAGGAGCGGCTGCGCCGCGGCGCCACCATCGGGCTCGGCCGGGCACTGCTGTCCCGGCTGACCGATGGCACCCCCTGGGTCGCACTCAATGTCAACACCCACCGCCCGCTGTTCTGGTTCCTCGCCCGCCCCGGCCTGAACTCCCTCGCAGACCTGGTCGGCCGCCGGGTGGCGGTCCACGCCCCCCACACCGCACCCGGGTGCTTCACCCGGATCGTGCTGCGCAAGGCAGGCCTCGACCCGGACCGCGACATCGACACCGTCGTCCGCCCGCCCGGCGACTACGGCATGGACCTACGCCGACTGCGCAACGGCGAGATCGACGCCGCCCTGGTCGGCAGCACCATGGCGCCGGAGGCAGTGGCCGCCGAGCACGGCTGGCAAGTGCTCGCCTGGGTCGGCGACCACCTCCAGATCCCCACCGTGGGCCTGGCAGTAGACCCCACCTACATCCACCCGGACGACCCCGCAGTGCAGGCCGTCCTGCGAGCACACCGGCGCGCCCTGCAGGTGATCCGCAACGACCCCGACACCACGGTGCGGCACATGCAGACGTTCCTCGGCGGACATACCGCAGACGAAGTCCGAGCCCACTACGAGAGGTTCATCGCACCGTATTTCACCACCGACGGCCAAGCCGACCTCGCGGTCGGCGCCACCGCGATCACCGAAGTCGCCGCCGAACTCGGCGTCGCCGCCACCGTCACCGCTGCCGAGTTCTACCTCTAATCTTGCGCAGTGCACCGCCCTTCAGGGCGGTGCAGAAGCGCATCTCAAGACTGCTCCGACCACGACGCCTTCGATCTGACGCTGGCGCACGAGGAGGCCTGAACGGCTCTCTGTCGCTGACGGGGCTGTCGGCACGCGGCCCGAGGCGCCTGACCCGTACGGCCGTGCCCCTTGGCACATGCTGATGGGGCTCTGCGGCGGCCGGGGGCCGAAGTGCCTTGCGGCAGCCGCATATGACGTCATGTCAGATGCATGTCTCGCCCCTCGCGCAATGCTGCAAGCCGGGCCATTTGCTGACCCATGCCGCCTGCTCCGGCCAGCGGCGCACGGGCGTGCGGCCAGACGGTGCGGACGAGGCTGACGTGCCGTGCACCGCCGAGGGCCACCACAGGGTCGAGGAACACGATGTCACGCGCAGTAGCCTGCTCCAGAAGGCCCCGGGCCGTGATGGCGTCGGCTGCGCCATGGGGCGTGTCGTACGGCTCGATGACGTCGTCGAGGTCGAGCAGCCCATAGCGTGCGGAGAGAATGAGCAGCCGCTCAGGTTGCAGTGCATCAGCCGCCTTGCGGCACGCCCGGTGGTAGGAGCCGACGTACATGTCTGCCGCCTGTGCGGGCCAGCCCAGTTTGCGGCTGCCGCACGGAATGACGACGAGTTCCGGTCTGAAGCAGTCGAGATGGTCGTGCGCGGTCATGCCTGTCGTCCTGCCTGTTCGCGTGATGTGAGCGGTTGTGGTGGTGTACGCGCCTGGTGCGTCCTGGTGGAGGCCCGCATTGCGGTGCACCCGCCGCTGCCCGCGCGGGGACCCACGGCCCGGATGGCGGGCGAGTCTGTCGCCGGGTGTCACCGGCGGATGGCGGTCAGCCATGTTCCTTTCCTGGGATCGACGCGGTGGGAGGTCGCAGCCCTTGCTGACCGCCGGCAGTCGGTATGCGGGCCTCAGCTGTGCGTGGCAGCATTCCACGCACAGGCCGCCGGCTTGATGCCATGTCCTGATGTGCCGCCGGTATGGCACATTCGTCTGTCCTTCTCATCTCCCCCGCCGTCCTACCGTTGATGATGTGACGCGGTCGGTGGGTTCGCTTCCTCAACGGATGCGGAAGCGGCACCCTCGGGCGGATGGGGATGATCAGCCGAGCCGGCCGCGTCGCCCCTTGGCCGTATGGAATGAGGAAAGAAGGCGATCCACACCGTGGCATCGCAATCCCGCGCCGGACAGCCGGTGCTGAATGGGCTGGAATTCGGCCTCAACGAATGGGTTGTGGACGAACAGTACGAGCGGTACCTGCGCGACCCGGGCTCGGTCGACCAGGCGTGGAGGGACCTCTTCGCCTCCCCCGGTCCCGCGGCGGACCAGGGGGCGCGCGACGATGCGACCACGGTGAGTGACAGCGTGGAGGAAGCGGCGATCAAGGCGGTCCGCGTCGCGGCGCTCATCCACGCGTATCGCGTGCGCGGCCACCTGATGGCCGACACGGACCCGCTCACGAAAGAGCAGGGCGGCGCACACCCGGAGCTGGACATCAAGGCATTCGGGCTCGGCGAGGAGGACCTGGCAAGGACGTTCGTCGTCGACGACTTCGCCGGGCAGGCCGCCATGACGCTTGGCGACGTTCTGCGGGTCGTGCGAGAGTCCTACTGCCGGACCGTCGGCACCCAGTACATGCACATCCAAAGCTCCGAAGAACGCCGCTGGGTCCAGCAGCGGATGGAATCGCCTCAGCCCCGGCCGGACCGTGCCGAACAATTGCAGATCCTCTACCGGCTGGGCGCGGCGGAGGCCTTCGAGACGTTTCTGCACACCAAATACGTGGGCCAGAAGCGGTATTCGCTTGAAGGCGGCGAGACGGCGATCGTACTGCTGGGCGCCCTGCTGCACCGGTCCATCAGGAACGGGGTGAGGGAAGCGGTCATCGGTATGGCACACCGCGGCCGGCTCAATGTTCTGGCCAACATCGTCGGCAAGTCCTACGCGGAGATCTTCCATGAGTTCGAGGACGCGGTGGACATCCGGTCGGTCCAGGGATCCGGGGATGTGAAGTACCACCTCGGCGCGGAAGGGACCTATCGCGCCCCGGACGGCGGGACCATCGCCGTCTCCGTGGTGGCGAACCCCTCGCATCTGGAGATCGTGGGGCCGGTGGCCCAGGGAGTGGTCCGCGCCAAGCAGGAGGTCGCCGCCGACGGTGGCGACACCTTCGCCGTCCTGCCCGTCGTCGTGCACGGGGATGCCGCGTTCGCCGGTCAAGGCGTGGTCGGCGAGACGCTGAACATGTCGCAGCTGCCCGGCTACCGCACCGGCGGGACGGTTCACATCGTCATCAACAACCAGCTCGGCTTCACAACCTCACCGGCCCAGGGCCGTTCGAGCGCCTACGCCACCGATGTGGCGCGGACCGTCGAAGCCCCGATCTTCCACGTCAACGGAGACGACCCCGAGGCCGTCGTCCGCGTCGCACGGTTGGCCTTCGACTACCGTCAAGCCTTCCACAAGGACGTCGTCATCGATCTGATCTGCTACCGCCGCCACGGCCACAGCGAGGTCGATGATCCCTCCATCACGCAGCCGGCGATGTACGACCGCATCGACGCCACACCTTCAGTGCGCAAGCTGTACGCCGAGGCCCTGATGCGACGGGGAGACATCAGCGAACGGCAGGTGGAAGGCGCCCTGCGGGACTACCGGGAACGCCTTGAGCGTGCCTTCGTCGAAACCCAGGCGCTGCCGACACCCGGCCACTCCCCGCAGCCCGTCATCGACGGGGACACCGAGGAGACAGCCGCCCCGCAAGTGAGCACCGCGATCGCGGAGGCGACTGCCCGGCACATCATCGCGTCCCAGACCAGTCTGCCGCACGGCTTCACCGTGCACCCGCGTGTTCTGCCGCAGCTACGCAGACGCGCCACGATGCTGGATGCGGGAACGATCGACTGGGCCACCGCAGAAACACTCGCCGTCGGCTCCCTATTGCTGGAAGGAGTTCCGGTACGGCTAACCGGGCAGGACTCCCGCCGCGGCACGTTCGGGCAACGGCACGCTGTGCTCACCGACCGGCGCACCGGCCTGGAGCACACACCGCTGAACTCCCTCGGCGCATCGGCCGCCGCCTTCGCGCCCTACGACTCAATGCTGTCCGAACTGGCGGCGCTGGCCTTCGAATACGGCTACTCCCTGGCACGGCCCGACGCTCTGGTCTTGTGGGAGGCCCAGTTCGGCGACTTCGCCAACGGCGCCCAGACCGTCGTCGACGAGTACATCGCATCATCCGAGCAAAAATGGGGGCAGCGCTCCGGGGTGACGCTGCTGCTGCCGCACGGCTTGGAAGGGCAAGGTCCGGACCACTCCTCCGCCAGGATCGAGCGGTTCCTGCAACTGTGCGCGCAGGGGAACATGACCGTCGCCACGCCCTCCCGGCCCGGCAACTACTTCCACCTGCTCAGGCGGCATGCGCTCGGCGAGCCCAGAAGGCCACTGGTGGTGTTCACTCCGAAGTCGATGCTGCGGTTGAAGGCGGCCACCTCCACGCTGGCGGAGCTCACCACAGGCGCGTTCCGTGCAGTCCTGCCGGATGAGACGGCCGATGTTGCCCGGACCCGGCGCGTGCTGGTGTGCTCGGGCAAAGTCTTCTACGACCTGGATGCCCACCGGCAGAACTCCAACCCGGCCGACACCGCAATCGTCCGTGTGGAGCGTCTCTACCCATTCCCGGAGCGAGAGCTCAGCGCGGAACTCGCCCGTTTCCCCGCCGACGCCGAGGTGCGCTGGGTGCAGGAGGAACCAGAGAACCAAGGAGCCTGGTCCTTCGTGGGGCCACGCGTGCAGCGGCTGGCAAACCGTCCCGTCGGATGCATCAGCCGGCCGGCGACATCGGCCCCCGCCGTGGGCTCTGCCCGACGCCATGCCGGCGAGCAGAAGCATCTCGTGGCATCCGCCTTCCGCTGACCGCGCCGCCTGCCAGGGCCCTGCCACGGCACGGAAAGCGGGCTCCCGCGCCACAGAGGGCGACCCGCTGCCACGTTCCTCATCATTGAATCCTCCCCCAGCTGAAGCAGGGGGATTCCTGGCTCACGTTGGCTGCGGGTCAGCGACCAGCAGCTCTTACACGATCAACACCAGCCGGGTTGAAACCAGCCCGGTTTTGTACGGCAAAGCTTGGAGGTGCGCGTGCCGTCTTGGTTCTCGATCGGCACGGTGCGCGCTTGGTTCTCGCAACGCACGCACACCTTACCCGATCATGTGGGCGGTCTTTCGCCCTGGGGGCGAAACCCCGTTTCCTGCCCTGGTCCGCAGGGGTCCGATTCCTCCCCGGCCTGAAGGCCGGGGCGTCCTCGGAGGCATTTGGTGAGCAACAGTGAGTCGTGGACCCGTACCTGGTCACCGCAGACATCCCGAACGGTTTTGGATGTCCTGGTCGCCGGCTTTCGCTCCGCGTCCAGCTGCACGGATCGTGTCCGTGGTCCGGGAATACGGGGGCTGGTTTCCTCACGCCCCTGGTCACCGCGTCCAGCCTGGACGGTCCGATGCCCGCCAGTATCGCTCTGGTGCTGGCGGCGGTGCCGTCCGTCGCCGGATCGGGTGTCCCAGGGCGCGTCGCCCGATCGCGATGCTCGCGGAATCGTGACGGGTCACCATGCGAGTCTTGCTGGTGAGGGGCTGGCGTCAGTGCTGGTCGCCCCACATCGACGTGTACGCGGGATCTACCGCGACGACGGCCAGGCCCTGCTCGGTGGCCATGGAGACGATACGGGCCTTGAGCTTGCCTGTTGGGATGCCGGAGATGAGCTGCCGAAACCTCTTCTTGCGGCCGTACTTCTCGCCGGTCTCCTCCGCCTGGAAGTCCAGGTTCTCGATTCCGATTGCCGTGGCGCCGGTCCGCTTCGTCCAGTGCAGCAGCCGAGTGATGGCGTGGCGCCCTGGAAGGACACGTGGGAAGCGAGAACGTAACGGCCGTGCTTGGCGTTGGCCAGGTGGGCGAGTGGAGCGGGCAGCTTGATCGAGACTTCGCCATCGGGAGTGACGCGGATCGTCTCGTTCCCGAACCGCTTCCCCGACTCACCGTCCGCCTGGGGAAACCAGCGCTCAGCCTCCCAACACCGACGCCACTCCTACTCCGTGAGCCGCGCCGTCTTGAGGTGGTGTCGGGTGTTGAGGAGGCGTTTGTCCCCCCGCACGACCCGCACGCGCCCCCTCTCGTGAGCGGCCCGCTCACGCTCCAACCGGTCCTCAAGCAGGCGCAGCCGCCGCCTCTTGTGGAACCACTCCTGCCGCGTGCGGAGGTCGTAGCGCCTTCGCCCTCGTCGCCGACCCACAGGCCCAGGACGTGTGCACGAGCATGTACTGGTTCGTGGTGGTGCAGCGCGCACGACCGCTTGGCGGGCACTGTCAGTGCCGGCCGGTACCGTTCTTCCTGTTGCTGATCAAGCGTTGAGGGAGGGGGGTGCATCGATGGGTGGTGAGGCGCTGCGTCCGATCGCTGCCCCCTTCGTGGCCGTCGGCCCGTCCGGCGTGGCGGTCCGCACCCGCCTCAAGGGCCTCACGCCGGACGACGAGCAGGTGTTACGTCTGGTCGGCGCGCATCTGGGGTCGCTGGCCTCGAAGGATCTCAAACGCCGGTGCGCCGAGGGCCTGGAGCACTCCGCGGATACGTGGGCCAGGCGCAAGCGGGCCCTGACCGACGCGTCGTCCTCGCGGTGGGCCGGTTCGATCACCAAGGCCACGCACGATCAGTGGGCGCTGTCCCGGCGTGCCCAGCTCGCGCACCTCCGCAGCCTTGAGGCCGGTATCAAGACGATCGCGCACCGGTTGTCGCTGCCGGTGGGTGAGAAGGGCACGAAGCGGGCGCCGGGCGGATACCGCACCCGGCAGGAGTGGTTCCACAAGTCCCGGCGGCTGCATCTGCTGGAGGATCGGCTGGAGCGGGAGCGGGCCGATCACGAGGTGGGGCGGGTGCGGGTGGTGCGAGGGGGCAAACGCCTGCTCAACACCCGACACCACCTCGAGGCGGCGCAGCTCGCCGGGCACGCGTGGCGGCGGCGTTGGGAAGCGGAGCGCTGGTTCCTGCAGGCGGATGGCGAGTCGGGCAAGCGGTTGGGGAACGAGACGATCCGGGTCACCCCGGATGGCGAAGTCTCCCTCAAGCTTCCCGTCCCGCTGGCGCACCTGGCGAACGCCTCGCATGGCCGGTACGTCCTGGCCGCAACCGTGGTCTTCCACCACCGCAGCGACGAGTGGGCCGACCGCGTCTCGACGAACCGGGCCGTGGCCTACCGCATCCACTACGACACAGACCGCTGCCGCTGGTACCTGACCGCCTCGTGGACGATCCCGCCGGTCACCACCGTCCCCCTGTCCCAGGCCCGCACGGGCGGTGTGATCGGTGTCGACACGAACGCCGACCATCTGGCCGCCTGGCGGCTGGACGCCCACGGCAACCCGTGCGGTGGGCCCCGCCGGTTCGTCTACGACCTGTCCGGCACCGCGGACCACCGGGATGCCCGGGTACGGCATGCGCTGATCCGGCTCCTGCACTGGGCGAAACGCCACGACCTGTCGATCGCGATCGAAGACCTCGACTTCACCGCGGACACGACGCGGGAGAAACACGGCCGCCAGAGGCGGTTTCGGCGGTTGATCTCCGGCATGCCCATGCCCAGGCTGCGGGCCCGGCTCGTCAGCATGGCGGCCGAACTCGGCATCACCATCGTCGCCGTCGACCCCGCCTACACCAGCAGGTGGGGCGCCCAGCACTGGCTGGGGCCCCTCACCGACATGACCAGGAAAACCAGCCGTCACGAGGCCGCGGGCATCGCGATCGGCAGGCGCGCCCTGGGGCACCGCATCCGGCGACGGACGGCACCGCCCCCACACGACCAGAGCGATCGTGCGGGGCA
>NZ_JBSFJX010000190.1:0-15492 GCF_053598275.1 Streptomyces sp. NPDC001156
GCTGGGTCACCCAGTCCCGGTTCGGGTGCGCGCTGATGCCGAGGACGTGCACTCGGCGCGTTGCGACCTCCATGACGAACAGCACGTACAGCCGCTGGCAGAGGGCGGTATCCACATGGAAGAAGTCGCAGGCCAGCAGTCCCGAAGCCTGGGCGCGTAGGAAGGAGGTCCAGGCGTCGTGAGCCCGCTGGGGCGCGGGCGGAAAGTTGCCCTGCCGCAGCACTGACCGGACGGTGGCGGCGCAAACCGTGATACCCAACCGGGCCAGCTCCCCCTGCACGCGCCGGTGTCCCCACAGCGGATTCTCACGCGCGAGACGCAGGATCAACTCTCGCGTCTCCTCCGATATCGGCGGTCGACCGGGGCTCGTGTGGGGGTAGGTCCACTTGCCGGCGATCAGCTCCCGGTGCCAGCGCAGCAGCGTCGCGGGGGTAACGAAGAAGCTGCTCCAGCTCTGCCTGGGCAGCAGACGCGACAGGGCCGCCAGCAGGACCCGATCGGCCGGTTCCAACTTGGGTTGGCCGACTCGGCGTTGGAGCACCGCGAGCTGGTGCCGAAGGACCAACAGTTCAACATCTTTTTCCGCATTGCCCAGGAACCTGAGGCCTGCCAGCTCCAGAGACCTACGCGTCAGCAGGTAGATCCATGACCACCGCATGGACCCCGATCATGCCCCGGTCTACTACCCTCTCGCAGCGAAACGCCCTGATCAGGGCCCGAACCCAGGTTTTCACGCGGGACAGGCACCTGCCGGTCCGGGCGAACCGGCAGCCGGCCGTCGCCGGGTACGTGCAACGGCCAGGGACCTCGGTGTACCGGGCGCAGATGGTCGACGTGCTGCGCATCGAGGCCGGACGCATCGTGGAGATCACCACGTTCGAGGCCCACCTGGTCGCCACATTCGGTCTGCCGCTCAGGCTGCCGGTCGAACACGCCGCCGATGGGCACCGATGACAGATCGCCCCGGCCGACGTCCAACTCTTTGACGACGTCACCGATTCGGGAAACCAGGAGAGATCATGACCACGCAGAAGATCCAGGTCGAGCGTACCTACGCCGCCGCACCGGAGAAGATCTGGGAGCTGTGGACCACCGAGGCCGGCATCGAGGCCTGGTGGGCGCCGGAGGGGTTCACTGTGCACGTCGACGCCCTGGACCTGCGCGTCGGCGGCACCTTGACCTACACGATGACCGCGGCCGGCCCCGAGCAGGTCGCGTTCATGGAGAACGCGGGCCTGCCGCTGAGCTCGACCTCGCACAAGACCTTCACCGAAGTCGAGCCCACCCGGCGTCTGGCCTACACCACACTCGCCGACTTCATCCCCGGCGTCGAGCCGTACGAGTTCCTCACCGAGTCGAGCTGCGTCCGACCGCCGACGGTGGAACGCACGTGACCATGACGGCCGACACCATGCACGACGAGGAATGGACCGGGCGGCTGGCCGCCGGGCGGGCGAACGAGATGGACAACCTCGCCAAGGTGGTCGGGTCTTAACCGATCGTTTCCCCAATGCCGTTCGGACTCGTCGGGAGCAAGGGTGCTACGGACGAGTTCGAGCAAGCGCCCTATGCCCAACGCGTAGCCACGTTGGGCATAGGGGTGTTCGACGTGGATTCGCACGTGCTTGTCGTTGCCGATGTGTCATGCAGTCCGCACAGCGCCGTTGAGTTCGGCCAGGTCCTGCGGGACTACCCGTACCCCCCAGGCCCTCACCACGGTGATGCGCTCGGTCGCGTCCAACCTCCTCCCCACTCGTGGTCGGGCCCGACCACAGCCCCGACCACGGGCTCGTGTCCCGGTCGTGATCGTGGTCGGGCCTTCATGGTCGATGGTCAGGTCGGAGTTGGTGCTTTGACCGCATAGGTTCGCCGGCACGGAAGGACACCGACCCATGAAACCCGGCGAAGCTGCGGTCGCCGCGTGAAGGGCGGCGCTGGCTGGGTCACACGTCGAACGGCTCGAAATCGACGACTGCGGTCGAGTCCTTGCCGTACCGCACACTGACGTCTATCGCCATCGCCCCACCGTCAGCGGGAGGGTTCAACTCGATGTGAGCGCAGGCGTCCGCCGGTGCCCCGAGGCAGTCCTCCGACGTGAGACGGGTACCGGGATAGGCCTCCTTCAGCCATGCGTCCAAATCCGTTCGTGTGATCGTAAAGTGGGCCGTATACGTCGTGTCCAACCAACTGAGGGCGGTGCACTTCGCGTCGCGAGCCCCCTTGGGCAGTCCGTCCTGGTCCGCGAAGTGCATGGCCTCCTCGCACGAGACGGTTTCTGCCTGGGACATCGGGTCGCCGAAGAAGGGCGACGTGATGAACGTCCAGGCGACCCATCCCACGAAAGCCACCGGGAACGCCAGAACGGCGATGAGCACCCACTTTTGCCTCATGATCACCTTTGCTGTCCTTCGCGCCCACGGGGTGGCCGTCACCCCGTAAGAGGCACAGGACGCAGAAACTTGCCCTGCGGTTCTAGGCCGTGCGGCAGGCTCACCCGCCCCCAACCACCGACCCGGCGAACCTATGCGGTCACAGCACCAGCTGTCGTTGAGATCATGCCGGCGGCGCAGGGTCTGGTGCGCACATCTGCGAACCAGACCCCCCTCGGGTCGGCCAAGAGGTACCGCACTTCACAGCCGGGCTGCTTCAGACGACGGCCCTGGTGTTGCGCCGCGGAAGTTGCGCCGATGAGTTACCGGCGGTTGTGCGGTCTACCCGTCGACGAAGGGAGCGCACCATGCGCAAGATCATCGTTTGCACGTTCCTGACGCTGGACGGCGTCATGCAGGCGCCGGGCGGTCCGGACGAGGACACTCAGAGCGGCTTCGAGCACGGCGGCTGGCAGAAGCCGGCGGCCGACGACGAGGTCGGCACGGCCATCGCCGGTTGGTACGAGTTCTCCGACGCGATGCTACTCGGCCGCAAGACGTACGAGATCTTCGCGTCGTACTGGCCGACCGCCGATCCCGACAACCCGTTCACCCATCGGATGAACAGCATGCACAAGTACGTGGCGTCTCGGACCCTGACATCCGTCGAGTGGCAGAACTCCACACTGCTGGAGGGCGACATCGTCGATGCCGTACGCAAGCTGAAAGCGTCCGACGGCAGCAACATCAACGTCGTGGGCAGCGGCGACCTCGCCCAGACCCTCATGCAGCACGGCCTCGTCGACGAGTACCGGCTGACCATCCATCCGGTGATCATCGGCACCGGCAAGCGGCTGTTCGCCGACGGAGCGATCCCCACTGCGCTGGAGCCGCTCAGCGTCTCGACGACCAAGGGCGGCACCATCGTCGGCGTCTACCAGCCGAACGGTAAGCCCCGCTACGACAGCTACTAGCGGCTACGTTGGATCACCGGGCAAACCACAGGAAGATGCCCGCTACGTGGAGTCCGGCCAGGTAGATGGTCGCGGTCTTCTCGTAGCGGGTGGCGATGCCGCGCCACTGCTTCAAGCGGTTGATGCATCGCTCGACGGTGTTGCGCTGCTTGTACGTCTCGCGGTCAAAAGCCGGTGGTCTGCCGCCCCGGCTGCCTCGACGCAGCCGGTGGCCCCGCTGGTCGGCCGGGACCGGAATCACCGCCCGAATGCCGCGCTTGCGCAGGTACTCGCGATCGCGCGTGACGAATAGGCTTCGTCGGCCAGGACGGCGTCCGGCCTGGTGCGGGGCCGTCGACCAGGCGGTGGGAGCGGCGCAGCGCGGCGGCGAGGACCGCGCCGGGGTCGGCCAGCCGCTTGAGGGAGGGGAGCGCGGTGGCGGCGGCCTCGGGCCCGTCCAGGGCGAGGTTCACCCAGCCGACGTCGTAGTCCGACAACGCGTCCCCTACCACGCGGAGCCGTTCCTCCGGCTGCCACAAGGCCAGATGCCCGAGGGGGGCGGACCACCCCCAGTCGGCCTCGCCGAGACGGAGCACCTGGCCGTCGTCGAGCGGGACGTCGACCGTATACGGGGCGCCCGACTGGTCGAGGTACTCGGCCGCGCAGCAGCCAGGGTCCCGGCGGCCGATGGCCTCGGCCTCCGGCGCCCCGGCGGCGATGGCCGCGCCCCGCGCCTGAAGGAGGGCGTTGCCACCAACGTGGTCGCAGTGCCAGTGGGTGTTCACCACCAGGTCGATGTCACCGACGTGCGCGCGGACCCAGGCGGCGCTCTCCTCGGCATGGCCAACGAACCCGCCCTCGACCAGGGCCGGCCGACGGCCGTGCAGGAGCAGCGTGTTGGCGCCGGGGAACGGCCGTTGCCACCAGGTCACCCAGGCCGGCAGCGGTTGCGGGCTCACTACTCGGGCCCCTTCACGACGATCAGCATCTGCTGCCCGTTTGCGACGAGCTTTGGCCGGCCGTCGTGGATGCCGAACACCTTCAGCTAGCACACGGTCAGGGTGCGTCCCAACTTCAGGACGGTTCCCACTGCCTCGATGCGGTCACCGACGGCGGGCGCGAGGAGGTTGATCTTGTACTCGACGGTGAGCACCTCAGTGTTCCCGGGGAACAGCGTGAATCCGGCGTAGCCACCGTCGCCGTCCGCCGATGGCGCTGGTGGCGCCGGCGTGGAAGTAGCCGTGCTGCTGGGTCACTTCGGGCCTGCCCGGGAGCTCGATGGGGACGCGACCGGGCGCGATGCGCGTGATCCGGGCACCGAGGTGGGCCATCAGGCCCCGGCCCTCGAAACTCTTCCGGATGCGTGCCTCTGCCTCGAGGCTCGCCTGTTCCCGGCGCGAAGGCTCCGGCGCCCTGGAGGAAACGAGGGCTCAGCGAGCGCCAGAAGGGCACAGGGCAACCTTCGCCGCTGCAGACCAGTCGCTGGCCATGGCCTTGGTGAAGGTGTCCAACCCGGAGTTCGTGATCATCACGATCTGGGTGCGAGCGTCAGCGGTGGACAGCGCGTTGCTGTGGTACCCAGGTACATCCCCACCGTGTCCAAACAACTTGTGCCCACATATGTCAACCTCCATCAGGCCCAGGCCGTATCGCGGGATCGCTGCGTCCTGGGTGGCGAGCATCTCCTTCATCTGGTTCAGCTCCTTCTGCGGAAGCAGCCGGCCAGCGAGCAGAGCAGCCTCGAAGCGAGCCACATCACCAACGGTGGACGTGACCCCACCAGCTGCCCAAGCCCAGGAAGGGCTCATCTTCGTCAGGTCGCTCGGGCCTCCGGCCTTCCCGTACAACTCGTATCCGTGGGCAGCAGGGTCTTCAACCTTCACACTCCGTGTTGGCAGAGCGGTGTCCTGAAGTCCCAGGGGCTTGATGATCCGATGCTCCAACTCGCTGGTGAAGGAGTGGTGGGTGGCCGCCTCAATCACCAGGCCAAGAAGGATGTAGTTGGTGTTCGAGTAGGACCAGCCCTGGCCCGGAGAGAAGAGAGGGGCATGCTTAGTCGCAGCTGTCACCAGTCCCCGCGGGGACACATAGTGCCGAGAAGGCCGCAGAGTCCCGTCGCTGTTCATGTACGGGGCCATCAGATCCGCGTCGCCGGTGTAATCGAACAGGCCGCTGGTGTGATTGAGCAGCTGACGCACTGTGATGGCTCGGCCGTTGGGCACAAGTCCCGGCAGCCATCGCTCAACGGAGTCCCCGAGCGAGATTCGATGCTCGGCTGCCAACTGCAGCACCATCGTCGCAGTGAACATCTTGGTCACGCTGCCGACCCTGACGTGATCTCGTGCAGTTATCGCACGATGCGTCGCCAGGTCTGCCTCTCCTGCGGCCGTGGTGGTGATCGTGCTGCCGTTGCGGACGAGGATCACAACCCCGGGCATCCCGTCTGCCACCAGCTTATTCGCGGCATCCTGCAGTGGCGTCGTGTGGCTGGCAGGGACGGCGCTGCTTTCGACGGACATGCTCGTCGCCGGCGCTGCGTGAGCGGCAGGAGCGACCAGGCCCACCAAGCCCCCCACACTCGCTGCGAGTGCCCCGAAGGCTGCCGCCTTACGGAAACCCGCATGGCCCTGTCCGGGCAGAGATTTGAAGCCGAATCCGTTCATCAAACCCTCCTGAAAATCGGATCGCAAAGGATCGAGATGATGAAGCCAGTCGAAGGAAACACAGCTTTCCGTCAGCGCCAAGACTTGGCTGTGTCTCACAACTTCACTCAATCTTGCAATGTGAATCGATAGTTGGGGATCATCCTATGTACTGAAAGAGGACCGCAACTTTCGGTGGAGTCAGCAACCTCAAAGCCGTTCGGATGAGATCTGGGGTATGAGCGACGCGTGTCGAGTGTGGCATCGCCCTCACGTGGCGGTGCCACACTCGACGGGGCGCCGACTCCCCTGGTCCTACGAGTCGGCCGAACAAGCCGCCTTACAAGTCATAGACCAACCGATGATTGCTCTGTGATCGGGCAGTTTCACCTGCTACAGAATCAACTGAAGTCTGCTGTTCAGGACTTCCGTGCGGTGCTAAGAAGTTCGGTCAGCGCCTGGTTCTCCGCTGCGGACAGCTTCTGTGTATCAGGCATGGTACTGACGGAAATGGTGACCTGACGACTGTTGTCAGCCGTGGTGAAGCTGTACGTGTTGTACCCCAATGCTGTTCCGATATGACCGTAGGCTGACCCATATCCCGAGTTGTCTATGCGACTGAGCCCGAGCCCGTACTGGGATCCATCATTGAGGGCGTGCGTTGCCTTCATTTGCCTCAGCAGGCTCGAAGGGAGCAGCCGTCCACCCAGCAACCCCTTGTAGAACTTGTTGAGATCTTCTGTGGTGGAGATCAGTTCACCAGCGGTCCAGGCCCAGGACATGTTGTCATCCGTCACGTCGGTGTAGGCACCATCCGGGCCATTGAGGTGCACGTACCCGTGTGCGTGGGTTCCAGGGATGCGCACCGACCTACCGGCCAAGGAACTGTTGCGCATGCCGAGGTGCTTGAGGATTCGATCGCTGATCTCTCGCTCCGCGGGCTTGCCAGTGACCTTCTCGATCAGCAACCCCAACAGGACGTAGTTGGTGTTGGAGTAGTGCCCGCTGCTACCCGGGGCAAAGTAGGGGCTGTGCTGGAAGGCGTTCGCCAGAAGCTGCTGCGGTGTCCAGGTCTGGAATCGCGTGTGGTAGATCTCCGGGAACCCGCCAGGCCACAACGTGTCCGTGTAGTTGAACAGGCCACTGCGGTGGTCGAGCAGGTCACGGACCGATATGTTCTTTCCATTCGGCACGACACTCGGCAGATAACGCTCAATAGGCGCATCGAGGGCGATCCTCTTCTCGGCTACGAGCTGCAACACAACAGTGGCGGTGAAGGACTTGGTGACACTACCGGCGCGGAACTTGCCAGCGGGCATGAGGGGCTGATCGGTCGTCAGGTCGGCCTTCCCACTACCACCCGTCCAAACGCCGTGATGGGTGTCCCGAACCTCGGCAATGACTCCGGGAGCCCCCGCATCGACAATGGCGTCCAGCGCTTTCTGCATCTTCAGGCGATCTGCCCCCCTGAACGCGGCGGCAGTCGAGCTGGCATGGTACGGGGTGGCCGGGTGGGCCGCTGACTCCGCATGCGCTGCAGATGCCACAGACAGAAAAGCACCACCGGTGAGCGAGAGGGCCCCGAGGACCGCCGCCACAGAGTGGAAGTTTGCGCGCTTGGGGATGTGAGTGTTGGCCATGCTTCGCCTTCCTGTGTTCAAGGGCCCGCTCCGGGAGTAGGCCCGTTGGTCCAAGTCTGGGCAGGCTGGACTATCGTTCCCTCATCCCGGGGGATGGCCTTTGCCCCCTCACACAGGAGGACAAGCCCTACATCTGCAGCCGGTTTCCCAGATCACAGGAAGTTTCCTGCCCATGCCTTCAGGACCTGTAGAACTGGATTCGGGCGATTGTGAGTTCCGCAGAAACTGGTCCCACGGGAGCCCTTCGCAGGCCCACAGAGTTGATGCTCTTCCCGCTTGGTGAACCACGCTTCTGGTCGTAGCGGTGGTCGACTGCTGTGACATTCCTTACCTCTCGAGCACTGCCGCGGAAAGGCCATGGGTGTCTTCCTATATGCAACTAGCCTCGTCTTGCGCAGAGTTCCTCGTCTGTGACCATCGGATTGTTTACGGCGCCCCTGAGGTGAGGGACGAGGCTTTCCTCTCGCTGACGGATGAGTCCGGCCTCACTTGTCAGACGGGGTAGAGAGCTGGGAGCTGCCGGCACCGGTATCAACTCGGCTGCAGTCCTGCCAGGGGGAACGGCCCCTGCACGCGGCGGGCACGGGCCTGGCAAGCGAACCCGAACGCCCCTGCACATCAGAAAACCGTCAGCGGAGGTACACCGTAACCGTCAGACATTCCACGAAACCGCTGAAGGCTGGGCGCACACTCCTATCGATGCTCACCTCGGCTGGGGAGGCTGCGGCGTTGTACCGGTACGTCGGCCGACGCCGGAGGTCGTGGGACACCCGGTCCGCCGTTGACGCGCCCATGCCTCGTACTGTCGGGGACCAAGCCGGTTTCGTAGGCGAGGATCACGGCCTGGATGCGGTCACGCAGGGCAAGTTTGCTCAGGATGTTGGCTACATGGGTCTTGACGGTGGTCTCGGCGACACAGAATTCATCGGCGATCTCAGCGTTGGACAGTCCTCGGGCGATTGCCCGGAAGGTGTCCATTTCTCTGGCAGTGAGGGATTCAAGGCTTGCCGGGGGTGGGCCGGGTGGCGTGTTGTCCAGGCTGGCGAATTGATGGAGCAGGCGCCGTGTGATGCGGGGAGCGATGACGGCGTCGCCGGCGGCAACGGTGCGGATGGCCTCGACGAGGGAGTCAGCGGGTCCGTCCTTGACGAGGAATCCGCTGGCTCCGGCGCGGAGGGCATCGAGCACGTGCTCATCCAGGTCGAAGGTGGTCAGGATGATGACGTGGCTGGCGGACGGGGTGTTCACGATCTGGCGGGTGGCCTCGATACCGTTCATGCCCGGCATGCGAATGTCCATGAGCAGGACGTCCGGTTGGAGGGCTCGGGCGTCGCGGATCGCGGCGTGGCCGTCGGCGGATTCACCGACCACGATCATGTCGGGTTCGGCTTCGAGGATGTAGCGGAAGCCTGTTCTGATCATGGGCTGGTCGTCGACGAGCAGGACACGGATGGGGGCAGTCACGGCGACTCCTCAGACGGTGGGGCGGGCAAGGGGATGGTTGCGTGGACGCAGAAGCCACCGGCGGGCCGCGGGGCGGCGTGGAGGTGGCCGCCCAGGTGGCTGACGCGTTCGCGCATGCCAAGCAAGCCGTGTCCGCTGCGCGAGCTGTGAGACGGCAAGGGCCCCGGGCCGGCCGGGCCGTGATCGCAGACGCGGATGGTCAGCTGGTGCGGCTGCCAGCGAAGGCTGAGGTCGACCGTGCTTCGCCCAGCGTGTTTCAGGCTGTTCGTCAGTGCCTCCTGGATGACGCGGTAGACGGTGAGCTCGAAGCCGGCGGACAGGGGCCATGGGGTGCCGGTGGCGGTGTAGGACACGTCGAGTCCGGCGTTTTGCACAGCTGTGATCAGTTCGGGGAGCTGTGCTGTGCCCGGCTGGGGAGCAGTGAGGGCATCCGGCGCTGCCGCAGGGCCATCCGTGCGCAGCAACTGCACCAGTCCGCGTAGCTCGGCCACGGCGGCCCGTCCGGTGGTCTCAATGGTTTTGTGCAGTTCATGGGCTTTGGTCGGATCGCGGTCCTGCACACGGTCGGCGGCGATGGCCTGAACCACCATGAGACTGACGTTGTGAGCGACGATGTCGTGCAGTTCTCGTGCGATGCGTGCACGTTCGTCGGCGATTGCGGCATGGGCGGTTGCCGCTTCGGCCCGGGCTGTGGCGGCGAGCCGTTCCACAAGATCGCGCTGTTGCGTTCTGCGGGCGTTGAGCAGCCTTCCCCATGCCCAGGTGGCGAGCAGCATCAGCAGGCTCACGGCGCCTGCGGTGCCGCGATGGTGAGGGGCAGCAAGCAGCTCCGCCAGCGTGGCCAGCGGCAGGATGCCCGCTGCGATGAGATGCCCAGTACGGCGGGAGGCACGCAGGGCCGCACAGAAGACGGCGACGGCAGCCGTGGCGTGCGACATGCTCACCTGCACAGCACCATCTGAGCTGACCAGCGGCGGGAGGTAATGTCCGGCTTGCAGTGCGCCCACGCCGAGCAGGACAGCGACCAGGGCCGGCAGCGGCCACCTTCGGCTCATCGCCATCGCGCCCCCGATCAGGACCGCGAGCAGGATACGCGGCAGGTCCACGCCGTGCGGAGCGCTGGCACTGGCGGAGTGGGATGTGCTGAGGTTGCCCAGTGTGACGGCCACGGCCAAAAGCCCGTCACCGACAAGCGACGGCATGCGCCGGGCTGACGTGCCGAGCTCTACAGGTATGCCGTGCGGTTTAGCTGCGGCCACAACAAGGGGTTGTCTGTTGGCCGGGTCACGTTGGTCGGTGCGGGTGGTTGGGGCGCGGTGTTGCTGCGTGGACGGGTAGGAGGTCATGGTGCGGTGCTGGCCAAACGCTGGTGGGATGAGGCCGCAGTGGTGCCGAAGCGCGCGCGGTAGGCGCCGGGGGTGACACCGAGCTCACGCGGGAAGACCCGGCGCATGGTCTCCGGGCTCCCGAATCCTGCCTGACGCGCAACGGCGTCGAATGAATCCGTCCCGGTGACAAGCAAGGTGCAGGCGGCCTCGAGCCGTACCTGTTCCACGAACCGGTCCGGTGAGCTGCCGGTCTCCGCGCGAAAGAGCCGGGGGAGGTGACGCGGGCTGATGCCGACATACCGCGCGAGAGAGTCGAGGGTGTGGTCGACTGCCGGGTTCGCGGTCACGTGGTCGAGCAAGACCCGCAGGGCCGAGGTGCGCGGCTGGCGGACGCCCGCAGCGGCGTACGACCAGCCAAGCGCGGTGCGCATCGAGGGCAGGAGCAGCGCGTAGGCGAAGCAGGTGAAGCCCAGCGCCACGACGGGGCCTGCGGCCAGTCCCAGTGCCGTCAGATGCCCCGACCGTGGGCGGGCCGTATCCGCACCCAACGTGTCCATGGTGTCGTCCTCAAGGTCGTTCACAGTCGGCGCCGCTCTTGCCGCGACAGCCAGTCCGTGTCGGAGACAGCGGACTCCCGACTCAACCGCGCCCTGCGCACCGGCCATGACCGTCTTGCGGGACATGCTGCCCTCGAATCGGGACATCCCCTGTCTGTCCCGTGCAGCCCGGCCGGAGGATCACACCATGAAGCCGGTCACGCCGATTTTCCGCTACTTGCTGCATCCCCAGGCGTGGCTGGCCGGCCAGTTGACCTCGCCCGTGGCTCGGTTTCTGGCCGACGCGTTGGTCAGCGGTGCGGTGGTGGCGGCGCTGATCGCCTCGCCTCTCGGCCGGCTCAGCGGCGCCCACATGAACCCGGCTGTCACCGTGATGTTGTGGCTCGCGGGCAGGATGCCTGCAGCACGGGTGCCGCTGTATCTGTCGGCGCAGCTGGCCGGGTCCGTGCTGGGCACCGCTGTGGGGCGCGCTCTGCTCGGCACGCCCCTCGCCCACCCGCAGGTCCGCTCTGCCCTTTTGAGCCCCGCCGTCAGCCAGCCACCCGTCCTGATCGGTACCGGTGAGGCGGTCGCCACGGCCGTGCTGCTGGCCATCGTGCTCCGCGTGGTCCGCAATCCGGAACTGCAGGAGGTCGCTTCCGCCACCGTCGGGGCGACCCTCACCGTGCTGATCATTCTCACCGCACGCACGACGGGCGGCAGTCTCAATCCCGCTCGCCAGTTCGGCCCCTGGCTCATGGCCGGCGCGCCCGGCCCGATCTGGCCGTATCTGGCCGGGCCGTTGGCAGCAGCCGTCCTCGTTGGGGCGCTGGCGCGGCTCCTGCCCGGCCGGTAACCGGCCCGGAGCGCGGCGGGGATGGGCAAGCCGGGCCAGGACGCATCGTGTCTCGCCTCCGGCAGTCGGCCACAGTGCCCGGCCCCGGCTCATCCCTCGCACGGCGGAGCCGGCAGGTGGCTCCTCCTCCTGCTGAGGGGGCACGAAGCTCACTCGGCCGACCGGCGCATCTGCCTGCCCCGGCCCGTGCAATGGAAGAACCGGATCGGCACAGCCGCATAGGAGAGATCAAGTGCAGTGGGCGCAGCTTCCCAGCTCGGTAACCGGCACGGGTCCCGCAGTGATGTTGCAGGAGGTGAGCAAGCGATATGGGCAGGGCGCCGGCGCAGTGACGGCGCTGGACCGGGTCAGTGCGGCGATCATGCCGGGCACGTTCACCGCTGTGATGGGCCCCTCAGGGTCGGGCAAGAGTACCTTCCTGCACTGCGCCGCGGGCCTGGACAAGCCGACCTCCGGTCGGGTGCTGCTGGGCACCTCAGATCTCTCCGGGCTACGGGAATCCCAGCGGACCGTCCTGCGGCGAACCCGCATCGGCTTCATCTTCCAGGCGTTCAATCTGCTGCCGTCGTTGACGGTGGAGCAAAACATCACTCTTCCCCTGCGTTTGGCGGGGCGCCGCGTGGACAGAGGCTGGCTGGGCCGGCTGGCCGAGCACATCGGGTTGATGGATCGCCTCACGCACCTGCCCAGCCAGCTCTCCGGCGGGCAGCAGCAACGGGTCGCCATTGCCCGCGCGCTGATCACCAGACCAGAAGTGATCTTCGCTGACGAGCCGACCGGCGCGCTGGACCCGGAAACAGCGCGGGAGATTCTCACCTTGCTGCGCCAGGCCGTCGATGACATGCACCAGACCGTGGTCATGGTCACGCACGATCCGGTCGCAGCCGCTGTCAGCGATCATGCGTTGTTCCTCGCGGACGGCCGCATCGCCACCCAGTTGGCCTCGCCTTCCCCGCAAGCCGTCATCAAGCTGCTCGCCGACCTGCGTCGGGCCGCAGCATGCTGAGGCTCGCCGCCCGCACACTGCGGTATCGCACGGGCAGCTTTCTGGGCACCTTCATCGCCCTCCTGCTGGGTGCTGCCGTCGTCAGCGCCTGCGGCACCCTCCTGGAGTCCGGGCTGCGCGCCACTGTCGCCCCCCAGCGCTATGCCGCAGCGGACGTGATCGTTGCCGGGGCACGGCAGGTCGCCGTTCCGGTGGAGACTTTGAACGGCAAACGGCGCGCGGACCGAAAGGCGCTGACCGAACGCGCTGCGATCGACCCTGCCCTGCCCGCCCGGATCGCCCGGATAGAAGGCGTCCAGATGGTCATCACCGATGAGGGCATACCCGTGCAGGTATGGGCCAGGAACGCCGGTCTGGTCACGGGGTCCAACGGTGCTGCGCCGACGGGCCACAACTGGTCCAGCACCCGCCTGGGAGGACTGCGCCTGGTCGCAGGCCGCAAGCCGACCCGCTCAGAGGACGTGGCCCTTGACGTGACGTCGGCGCGCCGCGCCCACATCAGGCCCGGCGACCGCATCAACGTGCTCAGCGCCGCCGGCGCCCAGACAAAGAAGGTCACCGCGATCCTGGCCCAGGAAGACGGTGCTCCCCTGCGGGAAGCATCCGTGTTCTTCCCCGACGGCCATCTGCCCGCCGTTCCATCGCCGCGTACCCAGGCCCTGGGCGTCTTCGCGGCCCCCCACATCACTCCCTCCACCCTGGCGAGCCGGATCACCGCCGTCGTCAAAGGCAATCCGCAGTTGGCGGTGTACACCGGTCGGGCACGCGCCAAGGCAGAGTTCCTTGACCTGAGCGTCGCAGCCTCGGCGCTGGTCGCTTTGGCTGCCTCCGTCGGCGGTAACGCGGCCGTCGTGTCCGTGTTCATCGTCTACGCCACGTTGGCGCTGTCCGTGTCCCATCGTCGGCGTGAAGTGGCACTGCTGCGGGCGGTGGGCACCACCCCCCGGCAGGTGCGGCGCATGATCTGGGCCGAAGCCCTGCTGACCGCACTGCCTGCAGGCCTGCTGGGCTGGCCCCTGGGTGTCGGGCTCGTGTGGTGGATGCGCGGACAGTTCGCCCAGCACCAGATCGTGCCGACCGATTTCACCCCGTACATCGGGCCGCTGCCGGCTGCTGCAGCCGTCCTGGTGACGACCGTGTCAGCCATTGCGGCCGGCCTGGCAGCCTCCCGGCGCGCCACCCGCATCGCACCGACCCAGGCTCTGGGAGAAGCCGCGGTGCCCCATTCCGGCCTGGGTCGTGGCCGCACGATCACCGGCGCCGTTCTCGCTGTGATATCCGCAGGCCTGTTCATCACCGGGCTGGGCCGCAGTGGTGACTTCGCCACCCTGGTGGGTCTGGCCAACTCACTCATCCTCCTTTTGGTGATCACCGCGGCGGTGCTCGGCCCGACGCTTGCCCGGACAGCGCTGCGAGCGATCGCCCCGCTGTTCAGACTCGGAGGCGTGAGCAGTTACCTGGCCGCGGCCAACACCCAGGCCAACACACGCCGCCTGGCCGCAGCCGTCACACCGTTGATCCTCGCCGCCTCGTTTGCGTCCACGGTCGTTTTCGCACAGACCACGGGCCTTGCCCAGGCGGAACAGCAGATGAAGGCCGGGCTACGGGCCGACCGGGTGATCGCCTCTCCCGTGGGCATCTCCCCGGCCTTCCTGCAGCAGATCAAGGACGACCCTCAGGTCGAGACAGCCACGCCCGTGATCAGGTCCAAGGTGGTGATCGTCGGACGTGCCCTGGGCGAGGAGAAGACTGCCTCCCTCAGCGCCCAGGGCATCGACCCGACACACCTGGGCCAGACGCTGGATCTCGGCGTCACCAGTGGCAGCATGACGCGCCTGAGCGGCCAAAACGTCGCCTTGAGCACCTCCGCCGCCTCCTGGCTGGGGCTGCACCTCAAAGACCATGCACGCCTGTATCTCGGAGACGGCACTCCTGTCACCGCCACGGTGACGGCCACGTACCAACGAGGCATGGGCTTCGCCGACGTCACACTGCCGCACGACTTGCTGCGGGCTCACACCACCAGCGCACTGGACACCACCGTCTTGGTACACAGCCGCCCCGGTCCCCCCGAGGGCGACCGGAGACTGCTCCGTGTCGTCCAAAGCCACCCCGGTGCAACCATGCACAGCCGTATGGCGATAGATGCCCACCTGCGGCAACAACGCACGGACGCCTGGATCAGCTATCTGGTGGTCGCCATGATCATCGGCTATATCGCCGTGGCCGTCATCGCCACACAGGCCATGGCCACCACCGCGCGGCGGCAGGAGTTCGCCCTGTTGCGGCTGACCGGCACCCAGCGCCATCAAGTCATGCGCATGATGCGCTGGGAATCCCTCGCGGTCATCCTTGCCGGCCTGGTCACCGGAACACTACTGTCCGCTTTCCCACTGATGCTGGTGGCACGGGCGGTGGGACCGTCGTGGTGGCCCACCGTTCCCGCCCCCCTCTATGGGCTGATCGCCGGCTCGATCGCCTTGCTGACATTGGTCGGAGCGCTGCTTCCAGCACGGCTGTTGCTGCGCCGCCGGCCGACCAGCGCCACGGGCTGAGCCAACGGTCCGCGCCCGCTTCCCGGGCCAGGGAAACCGGTCGGTGACTTCACCAAATGCCTCCGAGGACGCCCCGGCCTTCAGGCCGGGGAGGAATCGGACCCCTGCGGAGCAGGGCAGGAAACGGGGTTTCGCCCCCAGGG
>NZ_JBSFJX010000191.1:0-15469 GCF_053598275.1 Streptomyces sp. NPDC001156
TCTCGAACTCGCGGAGCGCGTGCAGCAGGTGGCTCTGGTTCCAGATCAAGGTGCCCTCCAGCAGCTCGCGTCGGCACGTCTGTATCCAGCGCTCCCTGAGGGAGTTCATCCGCGGTATCCGAATGCCGGTGGTGACGACCGTCAGCCCGGCGTCGGTCAGCAGGTCGTCGAAAGCGGCCGTGAACTTCGAGTCACCGTCGCGGATCATGAACGTGGCCCTGCTGCCCGCGTCCTGGAGGTCCATGAGGAGATTGCGCCCGAGCTGCACGATCCACTTCGCCGTCGGGTGTGCGGTGGCGCCCAGGATCCGGATACGCCTCGTTGAATGCTCGATTACCGCGAAGACGTACAGGCGCGCCCCGGTCAGGGTGCGGACCTCGAACAGATCGCAGGCCAGCAGCGCTTCTGCCTGGCTGCGCAGGAAGTCGCCCCAGGTGGTGCTCTGCCGTTCGGGCGCGGGTGGAATGCCGTGTTCCTTGAGGATCTCCCAGACGGTGGAGGCGGCGACCTTGATGCCGAGCGCCGCGAGCTCTTTGTGGATCCGCCGGTAGCCCCACGGGGCATTCTCCCGCGCCAGACGCACGACCAGGGCCCGGCTCGACCGGGTGGTCGGCGGACGTCGCGGCGTACGATCAGCCAGGCGACAGCCAGCCAGGCCTGCCCGACCGTGGGCATGGCCGCCTAGCGACGGACTCGACGAGGAGCTGAGCGTGTTCCGCACCCGGCCCCTGGACCACACCCGTTTCCCCTACCGTCCTGCTCCAGCAGCGCGTCGATCACCGATTATCAGTATGTCGGTGTCGGCCGTTAGCCTGTCGGTATGTCAGAGCGTGTCATCCCGGGCCGTAGGGGCGGCCTGATCACTCTGGGCGCCGCGGACGCTCTGTGGGCCGACTTGACAACCGACAGCGCTGTGCCGACAGCTTCTGCGGCGTTCACCTGCTCTCCTGCCAATGCCCGGGCGGGGTACGTCCTGCTCGGCTGTCGTGTGGTGGCGACGGTGAAGGCAAGCGGCGGCCAGTGGAGTGTTCCGGAGATTGAGGTGCGCCGGGCGGCAGCGGAACTGAACGCGGTTGAGATGGACCGCCAGGACCTGGTCCGCATCGGTCCGTTCCGTGGCGCGCCGAAGCAGAAGCAGAACGACAAAACGCCGCTGCGATGGCGCCAGCGCATCACCCGGGAACTGCAGGAGCTGGGCGACCCCGAGCGGGCAGCACAACCTGAAGGCGGCCGGCCGCACCATCTGGCGGGAATCGACTGGCGGCGGATACTCGTGGAACAAACCCGCGACCACACGGCGCGGACATGGTGGCTGCCGCGCGCCGTGGTCAGAGTGCTGGACGCGGCCGAGCACACCGAAACGCAGTGGCTGCAAGCCGCACGGACCCGCCAGAAGAGCACAGCCGCCACCGAGCCGCCCTCCCACGACCGGCAGACCCTAGCCACCGACGGTCGGCAGACGACGAGCCCCCACTGCCCAACCACCGCACCGCGCTCGTACAACGGAGAACTCAAAGACCACCTGTACTCGGCACTCAGCAAGAAACCCGGCATCACCCGCAAGGTGGCTGAGTGGACTTGCGCTATCTGCCGCACCGCACCCGCCGCCGTACTCGACCACTGCCATGAACACGGCTACGTCCGCGCCCCCGTCTGCTACTCCTGCAACACACAAGAACGACCCGACCACCTGTACAGCAACCACATCCGCGTGGCCAACCACTACACACGCCTCTTCCACACCCACACCGCCGACTGGCTCCACCACTGGCACCGCTGCCCCGGCTGCCGCACCCGCACCACCCTCCCACTGCCACACCTCGCGGCATGGACCGCCCACATAGCCTGCCGATCACTGCGCCCGACCCACCGCGACCCCCGCGGCTCCCGCGCGCGCAAACCCTGCGGTGTGCTGCGCGTGTCCTGGACGGGTAGCCAGAACGCGCCCCGTTCCTGCCTGCTCACTGTCGCCGTCGACTTCTGCCCCTCCGGCGAGCACCGTGTCCTGGCGCAAGTCCCCTACCGCGAAGCCGTCGAGCGGTTTGGCACCTGGCTGGCCGAGACCGCCCCTGCCGTTGCCGCCGCGGCCGGACCCGACCGCCTGGACGGCCTCCCCACCCGGTTCCGGCCAGTCATCGCGGACACCAGCAGTGAGGGCCTGGCGCTGTTCTGAGCAAACAGCGGGCGCCTTCTAAAGCGTCTGGCCGCAAGTTCGAGTCCTGCGGGGAGCACTGCCTGACGCCGTCCGCCCGTTCATCGTCGTGTTGCTCGGCGTTCAGGGTTTCCTTTCTCGTGGGTCGTGGGTAGTTGGCGGCTCAGTCTGGGTCGCGTGGGGGCGTCGGTGCCTGTGTCTCTTGGCCGGGGGGCTCTTTGTAGTCAGTGAGGGATCCGGCTGCTCCGCATTCTCTACATGCCGCTGCGCGGGGCTGGTGGAGTGCGGTGAGTGCTTGTTCCCGGTCGAGCGTCTGAGCGCTGGGTATGCAGCCGATGACATGGATGAGGGTGGCGCCTGGATGGCCGGGGCGGTGGGGCAGGTGCTGGACTGTCCAGGCCGGCTGGCCTTTGCGCGGCGGAGTACTGCCTGTCTGGGACGCACCGCGGGTGGGCACGTGTTCGTAGGAGATGCCAGGGACGGGGCGTGCGTGTGCCGGGCTCACCCAGGCTCGGTGCTCGACCGGTTCCACACCGCCATCGGCGGCGTCCTGCCATATGAGGACTCCCACCTGGTATCGCCAGCCGTCCTTCGTCCAGCGCCGGGCATGAAGCCGTGCCCGGATCTCATGACCGCCCGGCAGCGTGACCATGATCGGCGCCGCACCGTGATCGTCCTTTCTCTGCTCTGCGGTCACCCTTTACTTCCTGTCCTGTCCGCAACATTGTGTGCTGCCATCATGCCGAGTCCTGATCGGTCGTCGGGTGCGCATGATGTGCCTGCTGTTTCGAGAACGTGATAACCGCCCTGGTCCACGGCTCCGGCTACGAGCGGATCGCCACCGCGGGCTGCTCGGACCGCACCATCCGACGCCGCGTCAGACACTAGGCTCAGCTTGGGATAGGTGAGCAACTGCATGCCCTGGCGCTTCAGGCGTACGAGAGGGTCAGCCAAGATACGGCCGAAAGGGATAGCAGGACCTCGGCGGTGTGATCGCCGGAGTCCTCGTTCCGCCCTGGTGGCCTCCCCCGTGCCACCGGGGCGGTTCGCGTCTCCCCCACTGTCGGGCTGTCGGCGATTGGACTTCACCGGGATACCGGAGTTGGTGTAACGCAGTTCCACGTCGGCGGTCAGGTTGCCACCACCGTCACCAGCGTCTCGCCCGCCATACCGCCGCCCCTTGCCGTCCGCTCACCGGAATACGCCCACCGTACGGGCCCTGCGGCCCTGCGGCCCGGCTGGCACGATGACCGTATGACGAGCGAGGAGCACACGCTGGAGATGGCAGCCCAGGCCCTGCACGACGCGCAGGAAGCCGTCCACGCGGCCCGCCGGAACCTGACCGCGGCGATCGTGGCCGCATACCAGGGTGGGGAGCCGGCGGCCCGGATCGCAATACGCACCGGTAAGGACATCATGGAGATCCGGAATCTGCTGGCCGCCGCCCAGGCGACACGTCGCAGGTAGCCGCGGCCGCCCAAGACACCGCTCAGGTCACGTCATGAGGCGTCCGTGCGCAGTCGCCGGATCTCGCCATGAGCCGCCTCCCGGCGCCGGGTCAACTCGCTCTCGGTCGAGCGGAGTTCTATGACCCGCAGGAGAGCGGCTTCCAGTCGCCGCTGGCCCGCGACGCGATGGACACCGCAGCACCTGCCTGCGGCGGTCCGGGCTGGCCCGGACCGCCCTCGCGTCTCAGTGCACCCCGGGGCAGTGTTCTGCGGCCCGGTGCCCGCCTGCGGACACCTCGGCCAGGGCCGCCAGGGCTGCGTCGGCCGCGGCCTGGGGGAGATCCGACCGCCATGCGAGGAAGCGCACCCAGTCGGGCAGTAGCCGCTTGACCCCGGTCGTGACCGGGTGGCTGGAATCCCAATCGTTAATCAGTCTGAGATTGTGGTTGATCCGGTGGGGTGAGACCGAGTCCGCGGTGTCCGGCAAGACACCCGCCAGCCACTCGTCGACCAGCGCTTCCACGATCTCCTCCTCGACCGCCGCGCTCTGCTTCTGCCGCAGCCATGCGGTGAACGCGTCCAGCGTCGGGGTGACGTCGACGTCCCGGTAGAGGTCGATGGCGGCGGGCAGTGAACGTCCCCGCCGCTCCAGGGCGGCGGAGACATCGTGGATACGCCGCAGTGCCCGGAACCACTCGTCCCACACCACCCGCGGCTCCGTCCCCAAAATGCTGATCTCGGTCAGGTCCACCTCGGTCAGACAACGCAGCGCTTCCGTCCTGGCCTGGGCGAGCGGCTCCGGCACGGCTTCGGCAGCCGCCGTGCCGACCGCGGCACGCCAGGCTGTTGCGGCCTGCTCCACATCGTCGTACGTGCCGCCACCGGCCAGGACGACGAAGCCGCAGGCGTCGATGTCGAAAAGGTAGACCGCCGCGTCCACACCGCCCGGATAGACCGTGGCCGCGATGACACCCAGACGCGAGCCGTACACATCACGCAGCACCCAGATGTCCCCGGTCATCCGCAGCTTCGCCACCGCATCCCGCCACGGTGGCAGAGTCGGCAACACCTGCGAACCGCGCACCACCGGACGCAGCCGGAACACCGCCTCCAGCGCCGCGTGCGCGATCGCCGGCGAGCCCACCGACGACAGCCCGTGCAGCAGGAGCAGGGCGGCCTGACCACCGGGCACACCAGAAACCAGGCGATCCCGGGCCCGCTCCTCCGCCGTGTCGATCAGTTCGCCGATCCAGTCACCGAGCGCGAGAGACCGCCCCTCCTGGACGGCCTGGTACACACGGGCCCCCAGCAGGCGGGCCGTCATGTCCTCCAGCTGGCGCGGGCCTTCGGCGCCAAGCAGTACCTCGGCCTCGTCCAAGAGCACCGAGAAAGAAGGCCCGAACCAGTCAAGTCTCGCCGGTTGTCCCTGCGCGAGCTGCTGCAGGAACGACAGGCCGGACGGGCGTGCGAACGGATTGCCCGAACCGAGGCCGGACCACTCGGGCGGTGCCGGGATGTTCTGGGCCGATGCGGGATTACCCGAACGCTTCCCTCCACTGTTCTGGCGGTTCTTCTTGGGCTTGCGACTGCGGGAGACCGGAGACATGGCGGGCCTTCACACGAGAGAGAACCGGCGACCGAGGACAAGGCCACCCGCCCGGTGCCCGGGGCTGCCGGGAGGCGGCAGATCGTTCCGAAACGGCCACCCGCACCCGCAGCGACCGTCGCGCCGGTTCAAGAGATCCCTGTCCCTGGTCACCTCTGTAACGGACCGAGATTCTATGCCGTGTGCGGCAACGGCAGAGTCGGATCAAGTTGACACCTCGCCCACCACATCGCCTACATCGACGACACCCTGCCCGCCGTCCTCGCCGGACGCGCCCCGGCACCGCGTGCGGCTGCCGCCCCCGAGCCCGCGCGCCGCACCGGACCATCCCGCCCGGCCGCAGCTCCCGCCGCCAACTGATGGCAGTCGCCGCCGCGCAGCTCCTGGGACGCGGCCACCGCGCCCAGCCGCACCGGCCACTGACCACTCCCTTCGAATCCGCACCGCCCGTAGCGGCCCCGGCATGCCCGCCGGGGCCGCCCCATCACGGAGGTACGCCGTGCCCAGCACCGCCCTGTCCGAGCGCGCCGCGCTCGCCACCCGCAGCCCGTTCGACGACACGGAACAGCGCCGCGAGCTGCTGAACCGCCTCAACAAGATCGACGGCATCGACCTGCCCGAGGCGAAGCTGGAGCTGCGCCCGTCGTTCCCGGTACGGGTCTTCGCGGAGCACGGAGACGAGATCTGCGAGGTGCTTGACTGGTTCGTGGGGGTGGCGGCGCTGGATCTGGCGCGGCGGGGCTGATCACCGAGCGGCCGACCTGCCCGTACCCGCCCGGCCACGAAGGTTGGGGCCGGCCACACGGGAGACCGGGAGAACATGAGAGGCGCGCCCGTGCCGGACCGGCAGTGGCCTGGGAGGTGGGTTGGAGGAATGCTCCTGCGTCCTTCGAGCAGTTGTAGGCATCCGGTACCTCCCGTATTGCCGAAGGCAGCCCCGCAACCCGACCGCAAGGGCGCCGAGCTGCTGCGGCCGAGAATGCGGCGCAGCCCAGGCGGCTTGCAGACGGCACCGGTGAGATGCATCGAACTCCGATCTGGGGACCGCACACGCCCCGTGGCGACGGACCGAGGTTCCCGGGTGGGCGCGTATACGGAATTGAATCCGTTCCGCATCCGGCACTCCGCAACCCGAGAGCTCTCCCGCGGTGTGTCAGACAGCGAGGGCGGCCGGGCGTACGGCTGCCGCGCACCCGGTCACGCGGGCCGTGGCCGGATCGGTCGAAGAGGAGGCTCGCTCATGTCCGGTGCCAGACGCAGCTCGGTGGTAGCAGTGCTGATGGGCGGCATCCTGCTGCTGACGGGATGCCATCAGGGGGCGTCGGCGTCCGGAACCCCCTCCGGTACTGCCGCTTCGTCCACTCCGGATGCCTCTGTCACGGCAGAGCCCCCTTCGGACGCCTCCCCCTCGGCGGCATCCTCCGGCTCCACCACCACGCCGGTGCCGTCGCACACCTCCGCCGCTACGACCAAGGCCTCCGCGGTCCCGACCCGAACCCACACCCATCCCGCGCCCGTATCGATCCCCGGCTGCCGCAACCTGACCGTCAGCGCCAAAGTCAAGGCCGCCGTGACGGAGGCCTACAAGCGCAGCTTCCCGCGCTTCTCCCACATCAGGCCGGTGCCGCACCACTTCTTCTACGGCCAGTGCGGCGCCGTCCACTACGCTGCCGCCCGGTTCCAAGCCACCCCAGGTGCCACCTACGCGGAACTCGTAGGCATGCAGGACGAGGGCAGCGCCACGAAGTACTTCCGCACCACCTCCGGGGGCGGCTGGATCTACATCGCCAGCGACGGTTTCCCCCAGAGCCTGCACGGCTGCGGCGACATCGCGCAGATTCCGCGCGCCCTGGCAGCGGCCTGGGGGAACTGCCGCCTGGCGTACTGAGCCTTCACCGTCCGATCGGGGAGCGCCGGCGGACCTCTCTCGCGGAGCGCAGGGCGGCTGAAGCCCTCCTGGACGCATCGCGACGAAGTGCTGTCGGCCGAGGTCGCCGGACCCAGGAGTTCGGCAACCGACGCGGAAACGTGCCAGTGCCGATAAACCATCCGGCCTGCTCAGGCTGCATGTTGGTACTCGTGCAGGGTTCCGCCGAGCCGGTCTCGTCGGCGGACCTCAAGGTGCCGGATCGGCTCTGGCACGTTGATCGGTGCAGGCAGTGGGCGCAGCGGCGCGGCTTGGCCCACGGCTCGGTGCGGTCGATGGCAGGTGTAGAAGGTCTCGAACTCGCGGAGCGCGTGCAGCAGGTGGCTCTGGTTCCAGATCAAGGTGCCCTCCAGCAGCTCGCGTCGGCACGTCTGTATCCAGCGCTCCCTGAGGGAGTTCATCCGCGGTATCCGGATGCCGGTGGTGACGACCGTCAGCCCGGCGTCGGTCAGCAGGTCGTCGAAAGCGGCCGTGAACTTCGAGTCACCGTCGCGGATCATGAACGTGGCCCGGCTGCCCGCGTCCTCGAGGAGGGCATGCGCAAGGACCTGTGCGCGCTGGTGAACCGCGACATCCTCCTGCGGTTGTGGCCCATCCTGCGGATCCTGGTCTCGACCACGGTCCGCGGTGTGTGGGAGGACCGGTTTCCCCAGTTGCGGGCTCTGGTCGACGTGCCTCCCGCCCAGCCCCCGGCCCGGCGACGGCCTACCCATCACGGCCCGGCGGCCGCGTGAGACTTCCCGACCTGCACGCCCGCCTGCTGGCGGACGTCTTGGCCATCGGCTCCCCGTACCCGCTGGTGATCACGGGCGGGTATGCCGTCCAGGCCCCGGTGGTGGCGTGAGGCTCGTGCGGTAGGGCGCCGCTGGTGGCTCCGGCTCGATGTCCTGGCCCGGGTGAGGAGCGGACTGGATTCCGCGTTCGGTAGCCGGCTCATCGCCACTGTCCTGTCGCTCCAAGCACTGACCAATGCCTGGATCACCGCGGGCACCAGCCTCGAGGCCATTGCCGAGTCCTGCGAGGGCGTGGTCGACGAGCAACTCCGCGTTCTGATCACGGTCACGTTGGCGCAGCGATCGGCGTCGTGCAGGCGCTTGAAGTCCCGGGCGGAGGGGTGAACGCCTGAGCGGCGCGGCTGCGCCCGGCCACGGCCGGCTGAACTTGGAGGATGCCCGTGGTGTTCAGTCCCGGGCGGCGGTGCCACCGGGGGCGGGGGTGTCGGACGGGCGGCGGTGGACGCCCATGCCGGGGGCGCCGACGGAGGCGAGGCGTTCGCTGGCGGGTTGGCCGCGGTGTCGTCCGGTGCCAGCGGTGGGGGTGGGGGTTGGCAGGCGCCGCACGGCCACGAGGGCGTTGGTGAGCAGGCTGCTGTTCTTCGTGGTCGGGATGGTGTTGAGCATGGTGTTCTCCGGGTCTTTCGGTGTGCCGGTGGCGCGACGGGAGGCAGTGGAGTGGGGGCCGGCCGATGCCGGGCCGTGTGAGGACCGGGAGGGGCGGCACCGGCGTGGCTCCCTGCCCTGTCGGCCGGGACGTCGTCCCCTCGGCGCGGCGTCGTGGTCCGGCGGGGTGTGCCGGATCCGGTCGCGCCTCAGCGGACGGGTCCGTGGCCGTGGGACAGCCAGACGGTCACCCAGTGGCCGTGGCTCCAGTACTGCACGCGGTGGTGGCCGTGGTGGTGACGGGTGATCTCGTCGTTCCAGCGGTGGTGGCCGTAGTCGTAGTGGTGACGGGTGATCTCGTCGTTCCAGCGCCGGTCGTCGTTCCCGGCGCGGTCGGCGGTCCTGTCCCATGCCGTGCTGCTGACGGTCACGGTCTGCCGGTCCTGGCCGGTGGGCCGGGGAGCGGCGGAGGCGGAACCCGTGGCTCCGAGCAGGGCGGTGCCGGTGAGCGCCACCGAGGCGGTGGAGGTTGCGATGATGCGCGTCCACTTGTTCATGTCGGGTCTCTCCTTGCGGTGCCCCGGTGTGCGGGGCGTCGGACGACGGTCCGGCCGGTGGGCCGGTCTGCGTCGTGCGGGGGCGATTCGCGTGGGGCCGCCGGGGCGGGCGCCTGGTTCGCAGGCGCTGGTTCCGAGGGGGCCGGCGGCGCTGTGAATCGCTGGCGAATGGAACCTAACAGATGATTGATGGCGGTCAATCATTTATGGAGTGTGACCATTGCCTCGGCAAGGAAGCCGGGGAAGTGGAATAACCCGGCACGAACGCCCGCCAAGGCGTGCGGGCGGGTCCCGCACACGGTCGCGGTCGCGGCGCGGGGCGCCGAAGAATCGTTGAAAGTCGTGGATTAACCATCGATCACGATGGTTGGCCTCGCGCTATCATGGAGCCATGACAGGGAACGAGATCGCGGTTGAGGATGCCGCCGGCGGCGACCCGCTGGAGCGGCTCGGTTTCCTGCTGGCCCGGCACGGCGCCATCGCCAACAACCGCGTCCAGCGCGCCTTCGCCTCCTGCAGCCTCGCGCCGCGGGCCGGAGCCACGCTGATGCTGCTCGGCAGGTGCGGATCCATGGGGCAGCAGGGCCTCGTCGCGGCGCTCGAGGTGGATCCCAGCATCATGGTCGCGATCCTCAACGACCTGGAGTCCGCCCAGCTCGTCGAGCGCCGCCGCGACCCCTCCGACCGGCGCCGGCACATCGTCGCCATCACCGACCGGGGCCGCGGCGTCCTGGCCGAGGCCCAGACCGCGGTGGACGAGGTCGAACGCACACTCTTCGGCGACCTGTCCCCGCAGGAGATGACCGCGCTCCGCGCACTCCTGGCCCGGGTGCGCACCTCACCAGGCGACGCAGTCTGCGCCGAGCAGTGACCCCGGCGCCCGGCCCGGCGTCTGGCGGCATGCCCGAACGGGAACAGCACCCCCGGTGGCCGGAGGTGCTGGAGGTTCGGATCGGCGGCGACGCGGCCGGATGCTCAGCCGAAGATCACGCCGTTGTTGACAGTGCCGCTGTACGCGCCGCGGTGTCGTCGTCGCCCCGGCTCTGCGGGTGCCGATAAATCATCCGGCCTGCTCAGGCTGATGTTGGTATTCGTGCAGGGTTGCGCCGAACCGGTCTCGTCGGCGGATCTCAAGGTGCCGGATCGGCTCTGGCACGTTGATCGGTGCAGGCAGTGGACGCAGCGGCGCGGCTTGGCCCAGGGCTCGGTGCGGTCGATGGCAGTTGTAGAAGTTCTCGAACTCGCGGAGCGCGTGCAGCAGGTGGCTCTGGTTCCAGATCAAGGTGCCCTCCAGCAGCTCGCGTCGGCACGTCTGTATCCAGCGCTCCATGAGGGAGTTCATCCTGTGCCGCTCGAAAAGTCATCGCCGCAGGTCACGCGGCGTATCTGTACTCGTTGATGAGGCCGCCGAGGATTCGGGTGCGCAGCAGCTTGTGGGCGCCGCTGTCTATCGCGGTGGGCTGCTCCTGGACGGCAGGTGGTAGCTGGTTGCGCGCCTGGTGGGGCCGATGCTCGTTGGGGTGCCTCTGGTAGGCCGCAAGCACCTGCCGGGCATGCGCCTCTCCCATGACGAGGATGTGGTCGAGTACCTCGCGGCGGAGGCTGCCGATGACGCGCTCACAGTGGGCGTTCATCCAAGGCGCCCGCGGCGCACTCTTGATCACGCCCAGTTCCTCTGCCTCAAAGACCGCGTCGAACGCCTCGCCGTACTTGCCGTCTCGATCGCGCAGCAGAAACCGCAGGAACTCCATGCGTATCCCGAGGTCGGCGGCGAGATTCCGCGCCTGCCGCACCGTCCACTCCCGCGTCGGATGGGCGGTGACACCGGTGATGCGCAGGCGCCGGGTGCCGTGCTCGAGGAAGGCCAGCGCATAGAGCCGCCTGCCGAGCGCGATGTCGATGGGGAAGAAGTCCGCCGCGATGATGCTCTCGGCCTGGGCGGTGAGGAACTCGCGCCAGGTCGGACCGGAGCGACGCGGCGCGGGCTCTACGCCCGCCGCATTCAAGATCTCCCACACCGTCGAGGGCCCGATCCGGTGCCCGAGCCGAGCCAGTTCACCCTGGATCCGCCGGTGCCCCCATCGCGGATTCTCGCTGGCGAGTCGCAGTACGAGGCTCTTGAGCGCCTCACCGGTCGGCGGCCGCCCGATGCGCCTGTGTGCGCTGTAGTCCCACTTCGCGGCGATGAACATGCGGTGCCAGCCGAGCAGGGTGCCGGGGGTGACCGGGAAGACCTCGCGCCAGCGACACCGAGGTATCAGGCCGGAGAGGGCAGCGAACCAGAATCGATCGGCTGGCTCGTAGCTCACCGGGCTGGCCAGCTGTCGACGCAGTACCGCGTTCTGGTGTCGCAACACGAGAAGTTCCGCGTCTTTCGCCGCATCGCCGCGGAGCAGCATCGAGGGGGAGGAGAGCAACTTCCGGGTCACCTTGTACAGCAAGGACACGATCACCCGGACATGCTGCCAGCCGATGAACCGTCACCGATGCCACCTGCGACGACGGCTTTTCAAGCGGCACAGGATCGAGCTCGGGGAGCACGCGAAGGGCGTACCTTCCCGAGTGATCGACTGATGGTCATCGAGTAGGCCGGTGTTCGCAGCACCGGTCGGGAAGGCACGCCCGTGCTCAGCCTAGTCAACGACGACGGCACCACCACCAACAGCTCCTCCTTGATCGACGGAATCGTCCGGGAGGGCGCGAGGCGGATGCTCGCCGCGGCCCTGGAGGCCGAAGTCAACACTTATATAGCCGAGTTGGCCGACCAGCGGGACGAGACCGGTCGACGCCTGGTGGTCCACAACGGCTACCACCAGCCCAGGAAGGTCACCACCGCGGCCGGGGTGGTCGAGGTGAAGGCCCCGCGGGTGAACGACAAGCGCGTTGACAAGGCCACGGGCGAGCGCAAGCGGTTCTCCTCCGCGATCCTGCCGCCGTGGTGCCGCAAGTCCCCCAAGATCAGCGAGGTGCTGCCGCTGCTCTACCTGCACGGCCTGTCCTCGGGCGATTTCGTCCCGGCCCTGGAGCAGTTCCTCGGCAGCTCGGCCGGGCTCTCCCCGGCCACCGTCACCCGGCTCACCCAGCAGTGGCATGCCGACCACACCGCCTTCATCGACCGCAACCTGTCCGAGATCGACTACGTATACGTGTGGGCCGACGGCATCCACCTCAACGTCCGCCTGGAGGAGGCCAAAGCCTGCGTCCTGGTGCTCATCGGGTCCGCGCCGATGACTCCAAGGAACTGGTCGTGCTCAAGGACGGCTACCGCGAGTCCGCCGAGTCCTGGGCCGACCTGATGCGCGACTGCGCGCGTCGGGGCATGCGCGCCCCGGTTCTGGCGGTCGGTGACGGCGCCCTGGGCTTCTGGAAGGCCCTGGGCGAGGTGTTCCCCGAAACCCGCGAGCAAAGGTGCTGGGTTCACAAAACGGCCAACGTCCTCGACTCCATGCCGAAGTCCGCGCAGCCCGGCGCAAAAAAGGCCATCCAGGACATCCACAACGCCGAGGACCGCGACCACGCCGAGGCGGCCATCAAAACGTTCGCCAAGCTCTACAGCCCGAAGTTCCCCAAGGCCGTCAAGAAGATCACCGACGACCAGGACCAGCTGCTGGCGTTCTGCAACTTCCCGGCCGAGCACTGGATCCGCCTTCGGACCACAAACCCCATCAAGTCCCCGTTCTCCACCGTCCGCCTGCGGACCAAGGTCACCCGAGGCGCCGGCTCCCGCACCGCCGCCCTGGCCATGGTCTTCAAACTCGTCGAATCCGCCCAGCAGCGGTGGCGGGCCGTGAACGCACCCCACCTCGTCACCCTTGTCCGCGCCGGAGCGCGCTTCGAAGGCGGCCGCCTGATCGAACGGCCCACGGAGCGAGCGGCATGATGGCCATCGGCCTGCGGCCGGCCACCTCCGCGGACAGCGAATACTGCTTCCAGCTGCACAAAGCCGCCATGGGCGCCTACATCACGGCCATCTGGGGCTGCGACGAGCAGATCCAACGCGACTTCCACGCCAACGCGTTCACCCCGGACCGATGGCAGATCATCACCACCGACGGCACGGACGCCGGCATGCTCCACGTCGAGCACCGCCCGACGGAGATCTACCTTGCGCGGATCGAGCTCCACCCCGACCACCAGGGACGCGGCATCGGCGGCCGGCTCATCCGCAGCCTCCTGCACCAGGCCCGCCAGCAGAGCCGGGACCTCACCTTGGACGTCCTCGTCGTCAACCAGCGAACCCAGGCCCTCTACCAGCGACTGGGCCTGCACGAAGTCACCCGTCACGGAGAGAACAACATCAAGATCAGGATGTCCACCAAGCCGCCTCAGCCTGGCCCGATCCACAGATCTTGACAATGACTCAGGCAGGTGATCCGCCCGTCACTCCGTTCGACGGTGACACAGCGTACCGTGCAGGGGTCAGGCTCCAGTCCTGCCGATATGGTTCCACAGCTCCAACGCCCTGGCCGGCTGATCGGTGTAGGCGAGCATGAATGCGGCAGCTGCAGCTCCTCCGATCGCGTAGGGCTGCCCAGCATCCGGTATGGGAAGGAAAGAGGCGCCCACGGCGGCACCGGTGCAGGCCAGCAGTGCCGCTACCAGCCGTAGCCATTCCCAGTCCCTCACCGGCTCCAGGCCGGTCAGTGCCTCCTCATCCAGAAGTGCGCCGACCCGCCCGTGCACGTATCGATCGCACACAGTGATGAGTGTTGCTGCCAGTTCCCGCAGCGCCGCGTCGCAGTCGGTGTCCAGACGGCTCTCAACGACGCGCAGTTTGGCGATGACCAGGCCCGTGTGGCGCCGCAGCGCTTTCCTTCGGTGGGAGGGCCAACGGACGCTGCCCGCATCGCGGTAGGACCTTGCGATCAGTCTGGAGGTCGCGGTCAGACGACCGGCTACCTCACGCAGCCTCTGCGGCTGGTCGTCCGCCGACGCTGTCAAGGCCGCCGTACAGGCGCGGACAGTCAGGGCAGCGTTATGGACCAAACGGTATCGAGTGACCCACCGGCCCGATCGCCAGGGACTTGATGCCGATCCTCGCCACACGACGACGAAAGCCGCCACGGGCGCAGCGAATACCACCGCCAATGCGGCAATCACTGCGGCCGTCAGCGCGAGGACTGCCAGAAGTATCGGCCCTTGCAGAATCGCCGGGGGCAGACCGGACTCCGTCGAGGCGCCGGTTGTCTGGCTGGGCGCAGGGGACGCTGCCGCGGACACCACGGCCCAATCCAGGCCCATCGCAATCTCGGAGAAGGCCAGCGCCGCAATCAGGCGGCCGACCATAGCGGGACGGCGGCTGATGAGAAACCGGCGCAGCCCCAGACACACACGCGCCGGAGGCCGGCTGCCGGGCCCGAGGAGCACCTGAATGTCCCGCCTGAGCAGCTTGACCTGACAGTCTGATGCACGCAAAACGCGTGCCCCTGTTTGTCTGCGAATCCAGCGCGATACTGTCTGCCAGATCGTTTCCGTCCCCACAAGCCACAGCATGACAGGGCAGCAAAGCTCGAGCCATAGGCCCGGATCTCACGCGACCCCGACCACCTACTATCCCGCCGCGATGGCAGAAGACGACGACCGAGGGCGCGCATAGGGTCCGGCGGCGCAGTTCATGCCCTTCTTCGTCAGCGCCCCAAACCACGGCAGTAGCGGACTGCAGTCGGCTACCTCGCCGACTCCAGCAAGAGCCGGGCGACGAATCGGGGAGTGCCTGTGCCCACGGCCCGTAGGGCGCTAGCGTCGGGTCATGATCGTATGGCTCAACGGCACCCACGGCGCAGGTAAGACGACGACCAGTGCGCTCGTGCAGCAGCTGATCCCGGATTCACGGGTGTTCGACGCCGAGAAGGTCGGCGAGACACTCATGGACATCACGCCGGGGCTGCCGTGGACGGGTAACTTCCAGCACTGGCCGCCGTGGCGGCCGCTCGTGGTCGAGACCGCCCGCCGCGTACTCGACTACACCGGCGGCACTCTGGTGATGCCCATGACCGTCCTGGTCGAGCAGTACTGGCGGGAGATCAGCACGGGCCTCGCTGAACATGCCATTCCGGTACGGCACTTCGTCCTCCACGCCGACCAGGACACCCTGCGCGGACGCATCGAGGGGGACACTCTTCTTGGTCCCTCCCCATTCCGTCTGCAATACCTTGAGCCCTACGCCGAGGCCGCCCGCACGTGGCTGCACGCCGAGGCCGAGGTCGTCGACACCACGCACCTCACGCCTGCCCAGGCCGCCCTGCAGATTGCAGAGGCCGTCAAGAGTTGAGGTTCACCGCCACGCGAAACACGCGCAACCTATGCGGTCACAGCACTGATATGTGGGGCCGGTCTGTCAAGGGGCAGCCTTCAGCGGCGTCCGGGATACGGGTCTCGGGCGCCGCTTGTGTGCATGGGG
>NZ_JBSFJX010000192.1:0-15153 GCF_053598275.1 Streptomyces sp. NPDC001156
GGCGCTCTCGCGGCGCCCGCGGGACCACGGGAGCGCCCGGCCGACCCCTGCTCGGTCGGGCGCTGCACCGGCTCAGAGGTTGCCGCGCCTTTCCTGCTCCCGCTCGATGGCCTCGAACAGGGCCTTGAAGTTGCCCTTCCCGAAGCCCATGGAGCCATGGCGCTCGATGATCTCGAAGAAGACCGTCGGACGGTCCTGGACCGGCTTGGTGAAGATCTGCAACAGATAGCCGTCCTCGTCGCGGTCAGCCAGGATCTTCAGCTCGCGCAGGGTCTCTACGGGGACACGGGTGTCGCCGACCCACTGACCGAGGGTGTCGTAGTACGAGTCCGGAGTGTCGAGGAACTGCACGCCGGCCGCCCGCATGGTCCGCACCGTGTGCACGATGTCGTTGGTGTTCAGCGCGATGTGCTGGACGCCGGGACCGCCGTAGAACTCCAGGTACTCGTCGATCTGGGACTTCTTCTTGGCGATCGCGGGCTCGTTGATCGGGAACTTGACCTTGAGCGTCCCGTCGGCCACGACCTTGGACATCAGCGCGCTGTACTCGGTCGCGATGTCGTCGCCCACGAACTCCTTCATGTTCGTGAAGCCCATGACCTTGTTGTAGAACTCCACCCACTCGTTCATACGGCCGAGTTCGACGTTGCCGACGCAGTGGTCGATGGCCTGGAACGTGCGCTGCGCGGGCGGCTCCACGATCGGCGCGGCGGCGGCGAAGCCGGGCAGGTACGGACCGTCGTACCCGGTGCGCTCGACGAGGGTGTGGCGGGTCTTGCCGTACGTGGCGATCGTGGCGAGGACGACGACACCGTGCTCGTCCTTGAGCTCGTACGGCTCGTCGACCGAGCGGGCGCCTCGCTCCATCGCGTGGGCGTACGCGGCCCGCGCGTCCGGGACCTCGATCGCGAGGTCGATCACGCCGTCGCCGTGCTCGGCCACGTGCTCGGCCAGGAAGTGGCCCCAGGTGGTGGCGGGCTTGATGACCGAGGTGAAGACGAAACGGGCGGAGCCGTTCTCCAGGACGTACGAGGCGGTCTCACGGCTGCCGTTCTCCGGTCCGGAGTACGCCACGAGCCGCATGCCGAAGGCGGTCGAGTAGTAGTGCGCGGCCTGCTTGGCGTTGCCCACGGCGAAGACGACCGCGTCCATTCCCTTCACCGGGAAGGGGTCTGCCTCGCGCGCGGTGTCGGGGGTGTGGTGTGTGGTCTGCGTCATATCCGCAGCCTCACCCTTCCTCGCAAGGTGCGCAATAGTTTGCGTATCGGCTGGGCAAGGTGCTCAGCGGAAGCCCCGTATCGACGGGCTTTCTGTACACGATGACCATCTGGGAGCGCGGGTATGGCGATCGATCAACTGGACGCCCGGCTCATCCTGCTGCTGGCGCGCGAGCCGCGCATCGGGGTGCTGGAGATGTCCCGGCGGCTCGGGGTGGCGCGTGGCACGGTCCAGGCGCGCCTGGACCGGCTTCAGTCCAATGGAGTGATCCGCGGATTCGGCCCTCAGGTGGATCCCGCCGCGCTCGGCTATCCCGTCACCGCGTTCGCGACGCTGCAGATCCGGCAGGGACAAGGACCCGACGTGCGGGCCCATTTGGCGACCGTCCCGGAGGTCCTGGAACTGCACACCACGACGGGCAGCGGGGACATGCTCTGCCGGCTGGTGGCTCGCTCGAATGCCGACCTACAACGTGTGATCGACCGAGTTGTCGGCTTTGATGGCATCGTCCGGGCCTCCACTGCGATCGTCATGGAGAACCCCGTTCCGCTGCGGATCATCCCGCTGGTGGAGCAGGCGGCGGAGGACCGACAGAGGACCTAGCCCACCGGGGTGAGCGCACGTGAGCTTCTACGAGTACCTGGCCGACAGCCACCGGCGGTTGTTCATAGAGGCCTGCGGACATGTCGGCGCCGTCCTCGTGTGCACCCTCCTCGCCGCGGTCCTCGGCGTGCTGATCGGCCTCGTCGCCTCTCGCAGCGAGCGGGCCGGCGACCTCGCCACGGCCGCCACCGGCGCCATCCTGACCGTACCCACCCTGGCGCTGGTCGGCCTGCTGATCCCGGTCACCGGACTGGGTCTGGCGCCGACGCTCGCCGCGCTGACCCTGTGCGGACTGCTGCCGATCGTGCGGAACTCCCTCGTGGCGCTGCGCACGGGCGATCCTTCGCTGGTGGACGCGGCCCGGGGCATCGGCATGTCGCGGTGGGCCCGGTTCGTCCGTGTGGAGCTGGCGCTGGCCTGGCCCTCGATCCTCACCGGGATCCGTGCCTCCACCCGCCTGCTGGTGGGCGTCGCCGCGGTCGCCGCGTACGCCTCCGGACCCGGTCTGGGCAACGAGATCTTCCGCGGCCTCGGCTCCCCGGACAGCGAGAACGCGCTCAACGAGGTGCTCGCGGGCACGCTCGGCATCTTCGCCCTGTCGGTGCTGTTCGACGCCGCCTACCTGCTGCTCGAGCGGCTGACCGTCCCCCGGCGGATCGCGAGACCGGTTCAACCGGAGGAGAGGACGACGTGACCACATACGAGGTGGAGGAACAGGAGGAGACCAGGTCGCCCGCCCCGCCGGGTCCCCGGTCAGCGCGGATCACGTGGCAGAAGCTGACCCTGCTGCCCACGGCACTGGTGGTCCTGCTGCTGACGACCCTGCTGTGGTTCCGGCAGGCCCGGCTGGACACGTTCTCCCAGAACGCCCTCTCCCAGGGCCGGGTGGAGAAGGCACTGTGGCAGCACATCGAAATGACCACGCTCGCCACGTTCCTGGTGATGGTCATCGCGATCCCCCTGGCCATCGCGCTGACCCACGGGGCGGCGGGCAGGTTCACCGCCACGGCGACGGCCATCGCCACCGCGGGCCGGCGGGCGCCGGCGATCGGCCTGCTGGCGTTGCTGGTGCTCTGCCTCGGCACCGGCCACAGGGCCGTCCTCGTCGCCATCGTCGTCTACGCCGTCCTGCCCGTGCTGTCCCACACGATCGCGGGGCTGAAGGAGAACGACTCGCCGCTGCTGGAGGCCGCCCGCGGCATCGGCATGTCCCCGATGGACGTGCTGGCCCGCGTGGAACTGCCCATGGCCCTCCCGCTGCTCCTCGCGTGCGCGCGCATCGCCCTGGTGCTGAACGTCGGCACGGCGACCTTGGCGGCGTTCGGCGGAGGCGGCGGTCTGGGCGTGCTCCTCACCGCCGGGATCAGCCATCACAGTCTGCCGCTGCTGCTGCTCGGCTCGGTCCTGACGACCTCGCTGGCGCTGCTGATCGACTGGGGGGTCTCGATGGCGGAACTGCTGACGGCCATGACGCTCGACGGGGGCCTGAGGGGCCTGTAGCGGTCCTGCGGAACCAGTTGCAAAGAACCCCTTGCAACGACTTCTTTGCAACGCTACCTTTGCATGCATGCAGGAGCCCGACGACACCACCCCGCACGAGGACGAGCGGCCACCGCGCCTGCTCGACGCCCGCTCGCTGCGCGGCCTCGCACACCCCCTGCGCATGCAGCTGCTCAACGCACTGCGGCGCGGCGGACCGGCCACCGCATCCCAGCTGGCCGCGAAGCTGGGCGAATCCAGCGGCGCGACCAGCTACCACCTGCGCCAGCTCGCCGCCCATGGCTTCGTCGTGGACGCACCGGAGCACGGCAAGGGACGGGAGCGCTGGTGGAAGGCCCAGGACGAGGCGCTGGTCTTCGACAGCGACGCGTTCAAGGACGCCGGCCCTGAAGTGCGGGGGGCGGCCGACCTGTACCTGCACGAGATCGCCGCCACCCACACCCGCGAACTGTCGACCTGGCTCGGGACACGCGACGACTGGCCCGAGGCCTGGAACGGCGCCACCGACATGAGCGACGCGACGCTACGGCTGACGCCCGAGCTCGCTCGCGAACTCGTCGGAAGGATGCACGCCCTCATCGAGGAGTACCGCGCCCCCTCCCCCGGCAAGAACACCCCGGGGACCGAGCAGGTGCGCGTCCACACCCACCTCTTCCCCCTCCAGACGGATTGAGAGGCACGACCGATGCACCCGGACACGCATCTCGAGTTGCACCGCATCCGCGCCACCGATCTCCGTGCCGAGGCCGACGCGCACCGGCTCGCCGCCGACGCCGGCCACCTCCGCGACCTGCGGGTACGCCTCGGCTGGACCCTCGTCGAGGTCGGCCTGCGGCTCGCCGCCGCACCCCGGCCCGCCACCGTCTAGCAGCTCGGGACCGCGCCCTTCCCCTTCTGCAGCGCCACCAGCGCGTCGACCGCGCCGTTCAGGGTGGTCACCGGCACCAGCCGCAGCCCCTTCGGCAGCTCCGCCTTGGCGTCGGCGCACTCCGCCCTCGGGACCAGGAAGACCGTCGCGCCGTCGCGGCGGGCGGCCTGCGTCTTGAGGGCGACCCCGCCGACGGCCCCGACCGCGCCGGCCGCGTCGATCGTGCCCGTACCGGCGATCGTGCGGCCGCCCGTGAGGTCGCCGCCGCTGCCGTTGCCCTTCAGCTTGTCGATGATCCCGAGGGTGAACAGCAGACCCGCGCTCGGGCCGCCCACATCCGCGAGCGTCAGAGTGACCTTGACGTTCCGGTCGCTGAGGTCCAGGTATCGCAGCGCCGCCTGTGTCGCCGCGTCCTGGGACTCCTTCATCTGCGCGGTGTTGTGCTGCTCGATCTCCTTGACGGTGTTCCCGCTCGGGTAGACCGCGTCACGCGGCAGCACCGCGCGGTCCGTGCGGACCCAGCCGTCGACCACGTCGCCGAGCGAGACCTGCGCGTCGGGGCCGGTGGCCTCGATCGTCGTCATCCGCAGCTGACCCGTGGTCGTGCGGATGGGCGCCCCGCTGATCGTGATCACGGGCGTGCCCTTGTTCACGCCGAGGACGTTGGCCGTCAGACCGGGCTGCGCCACTGCGAAAGGCAGCGGGGCGAACGCCGCCGTGGCGAGCAGGGCCACGACGGGCAGGGCGCAGACGGCGGCGGCCTTGGGGCGCGAGAGGCGAGAGAACACGGGATCAATCTAACGCGGTGGTGACTTCGTGCCAGGTCCCGGGCGGTGCCGGAGCGGATCCCGCCGCCCGGGCCGCCCGAGCCCGGCACCGGCACGGGTGCCGGCACAGTGTCCCGCCGCTGGTGTCATGCCCCGTACAGGTCGGTCCGCCCGGTGGTGAAGCGTCGCAGCGCCTCCGGGAGTGGTGCGACGCCGATCCCGGGCGCGGACGGCACCGGCAGATGTCCGTCCCGGAGCACGAACGGCTCGGTGATGTCCTCCGCGAAATAACGGGAGGACGCCGAGGTGTCTCCCGGCAGGGTGAACCCCGGCAGGGCGGCCAGCGCCAGGTTGGGCGCGCGTCCGATACCCGTCTCGAGCATGCCGCCGCACCACACCGGCACCCCGTGCGCATGGGCTACGTCGTGGACGCGACGTGCCTCGAGGTAACCGCCGACCCGCGCGGGCTTCACATTGACCACCCGGCAGGCGTCCATGGCGATCGCGGAAGCGGTGTCCCGGGCGTTGTGCAGGGACTCGTCCAGACAGACGGGGGTGGTGACGCGCTGCTGGAGCCGGGCGTGGGCATAAAGGTTGTTCTCGTCCAGCGGCTCCTCGATGAGCAGCAGCCCGAAATCGTCCAGCCTCCGCAGGTGCTCGGCGTCGGCGAGCGTGTACGCGGTGTTCGCGTCGACCTGGAGCGGCAGCGCGTCCCCGAAGCGCTCGCGCACGGCTCGTACCGGCTCCAGGTCCCAGCCGGGCTCGATCTTCAGCTTGATGCGGACGTATCCCTCAGCGAGGTAGCGCTCGACGTCGTCCAGCAGTTCGGGCACGGAGTTCCTGATGCCGACGGACACCCCGGCTGGCACCCGGTCCCGTACGGCTCCCAGGTAGGTCGCCAGGGACATGCCGTACGAGCGCAGCTCCGCGTCCAGGACCGCCGTCTCCAGCGCCGCCTTCGCCAACTCGTGCCCTTTGATCCCCGCCAGGGCGGGGGCGAGCGCGGCCGTCGTCAGACAGGGCAGGGCGGCGACGCGCGGCAGCAGGAAGTCGCGCAGGACGATCTCGGCTCCGGCGACGAACTCCGGGCAGTACCGGGGCTCGGGGTCGGCCGCGAACTCCGACCAGCCCTCGGCGGCGTCGGTGACGACGTGCAGCAGGAAGGTGTCCTTGTCGGTCATCGTCCCGAACGAGGTGCGGAACGGCGTGACCAGCGGGATCGCCACGTGGACGATCTCGGCGCGTTCAAGTTTCATGCCAGGGAACCCTCCGGTCGGGTGAGCGTGTACCAGCCGTCCCGGGACATGCCCGTCGCCCTGAACCCCTCGGCGAAGGCCTGCCTGAAGACGTCGCGGACGGCGTGCCGCCAGCGCAGGGCGAGTGCCGCGTCGGCGGTGCGCAGGGCGACGACGTCCTGCGGGACGCGGCACCACACATGCCGGTCGTCCTGTGACCGCCGGGCGAGCGGGGCGCCGTCGGGGGCCTCGTGCGTGGCGGGTGCGCAGGCGCGGTCACCGCTCTCGTACGGCTGCCGGGGCGCCGCCAGGTCCCAGGTGACCGTGAGCCGGTCGCTCTCGTCGCCGTCGTTCACGCCGTCGGCCATCGGACCGTAGAAGTCGACGAGGTACTCCGTGCCGGTGGCACCCAGCTTCGCCAGGTTGAAGCGGGCGTTGCGGCCGACCAGCGGGTCGAAGGTCCAGCGCAGGGTGCGGGCGCCGCGCCCCAGGAGCCAGGCGCGCTGTGCCTGCTTGACCGGGTATCCGACGCCGGGGTCGGCCGCCGCCACCAGGGAGTAGGCGTCCGCCTCGGCGGGCGGCCCGAAGACGGCCACGCAGGCCCCTGCCAGCCGTTCGCCCGCGAAGGCGGCGTGCACGGCACCGCCCGAGTGCACCAGGCTGTGCAGCACTTCGGCGGGGATCGGCGGACTGGTGCGGGGGGTCCGCCAGACGTCGCTTAAGTAGTCGGCCACGGCGGCGAGGCCGGTGACGTCGTGCACGGTACGGAGGCGGACGCCCGCGGCCTGCGCGGCGTCGTCCGCGAGCCTCGCCACGCGCGTGTGGGCGGCGGACAGGTCCGTGTCTGCTGTCATGGCTCGAGTTTCCGGGCGCGGAGCGGGCACCGCGTTGTATCGGACGCCAAAACCCGCCTACCGTCCTGGTGGGATCGGCCAAGCGGCGAAGGAGGCACCCCATGGACGCCGGCAGCCTCGGCGACTTGCTCGATGTCGTCGGCGAGCCCTCCGTCCGGCTGCACACCGCGCCCGCCGGGCTCACCGCGCCTGTCACCGAGGCGCTGCTGTACGACGCCCACGCCCCGCTCCCCCGTGCGCCGGGCGCGCTGCTGCTCGCGGTGGGTGTGCGCGCCCCGGCCGCGGGGCCGCTGGTGCGGGCCGCCGCGCAGGCGGGGATGACCGGCGTGGTCGTACGCGGTGCGGACGGGCCCGTCGCCGACGCCGAGGAGGCCGGGGTCGCACTGCTCTCCGTCGAAGAGGACGCCGCCTGGCACCGGGTACACCTGCTGCTGGCCTCGGCGATCGGCGCCCGCCCGGTGGCGACGGGCGGTGGGGACGCGCGCGGCGAACTGTTCGCGCTGGCCGACGCGGTGGCCGCGGCGGTCGGCGGGGCCACCGCGATCGAGGACCCGGGGCAGCGGATCCTCGCGTACTCCACGGTGCCGGGGCAGCCGACGGACGAGGACCGCCGCCAGGGCATCCTCGGGCTCCGGGTGCCGGGAAGCCCGGAGAACACCGAGCAGTACCGGCTCGTCTTCGCCGCCGAGGGCCCGGTGCGCCTCCCGGCGCTCGCGGGCGCGCTGCCCCGGCTCGCGGTCGCCGTGCGGGCCGGCGGTGAGACGCTCGGTTCACTCTGGGTCGTGGACGACGGCGGGCTGGCGCCCGACGCCGAACAGGCGCTGACCCAGGGCGCCTCCACCGCGGCGCTGCTTCTGCTGCGGGCCCGCGCGGCACAGGAACTGGCCCGGCACCAGGACGGCGATCTGCTGCGCCGCCTCCTCGACGGCACGGCCGACCCCGATGCCGCGGTCCACCGGCTCGGTCCCGAACCCGTACGGGTGGCCGCGTTCACCGTCGACTCCACGGTGTCCGCGCCGGACGGCGAGCAGACCGCGCTGCGGCTCCTGGACCTGGTGCGGCTCCAGTGCGAGGCGCACTACGGACGGCACGCGTGCGTGCTCGTCGACGGGATCGTGTACGCGCTGCTGCCCGCTCCGGGCGAACGCGGCGAGCGGCACCGGCATCTGGCCGAGGACATCGTGCGGCGGGCCGGGGCGGCGCTGCGGGTACCGGTGCGGGCCGGGCTCGGCGAGGTGGTGCCCTCGCTCGCCGGGGCGCCGGCCTCCCGGGCCGACGCGAACCTGGTGCTGCGTGTGCTCGGTCCCGGGCTGCCGGTGGCGTGCGTGACCGAGGTGCGGCCCCGGATCACGCTGCTGCGGCTGGCCGAAGTGATGCGAGGGAAGCCAGAGTTGACGGTGGGGTCGGGGCGGGACCTCCTGGACCACGACGCCGGGCACGGCACCGCCCATGCGCGCACGCTGCTGGCGTGGTTCGAGGCCGGAGGCGACATGGCGGGCGCGGCGGAACGGCTGGGCGTCCATCCCAATACCTGCCGCTACCGCCTGCGCCAGATCCAGCAACGGCTCGGCATCGACCTGGACGACCCGGACGAACGACTGGTGCTGTGGCTGCAGTTGAGGGTACTGGGCCGCGATTGAGGGGGCGGGTCGGCGGAACCGGACGGCCGGCGGGGCGACGGCGCGGGCGAACGCCGGTGCCGGGACTGCGGTTGAGGGCCCCGGACAGCGGACCCGGACGACGGACCCCGGCGGTGGTCGTCAGCTCAGCGCCTCGGCCACCTCCCGGGCGGCGTCGACCACCCTCGGCCCCACCCTCTCCGGTATGGAATCCGACAGCATCACGACCCCCACGCTGCCCTCGATCCCCGTCACCCCGAGCAGCGGCGCGGCGGCTCCGCTCGCGCCGGCCTCCAGTTCCCCGTGGGTGAGCGTGAAGCCGGGCTCGGCGCTCGTCCGCAGACGGGCGGCGAGTATGGCGCGGCCGGCGGCTCCCCGGTCGAGCGGATGCCGGAACCCGGCCCGGTACGCCACGTGGTAGTCGGTCCAGGTCGGCTCCACCACGGCGACGGCCAGTGCCTCCGTCCCGTCGACCAGGGTCAGGTGCGCGGTCGCCCCGATGTCCTCGGCCAGGGCCCGCAGCGCGGGCAGCGCGGCCTCCCGCACCAGAGGGTGCACCTGACGGCCGAGGCGCAGCACTCCGAGGCCGACCCGGGCGCGGCCACCCAGATCGCGGCGTACGAGTGAGTGCTGTTCCAGGGTCGCGAGCAGCCGGTACACCACGGTCCTGTTCACGCCCAGCTTGGTGGACAGTTCGGTGACGGTCAGCCCGTGATCGGTGTCGGCGAGCAGCTTGAGGACCTTGAGGCCCCGGTCGAGCGTCTGGGAGGTCTCCGCGGTCACGACGCCCACTCCTTAGTGGTGAGGTCGGCGGCCCCTCGCGGCAGGTGCGACACCGAGTCCCGTCGGCGACGCGCTTCAGAGGCCGCCGATCGGCCGGCGGCCCGGGCGGCTCCCGGACTCAGTCGCTTCACGGCTGCGCTCCGCGGCGGCGCTGCCACGGGGCGTGTGCGTAGCGGGACATTAGCGAGCTGGTTCGCTCAGCGGAAGGCTCCGTCCAGAATCCGGTCAACGAGCCTTACCTGGACGTTCTCTTTGCGGAGGTATGTACGGCCCGGTCCCCGCCGGAAAGTCGCGCACCCCGGTCCCGCACGCCCGCCGGGCGCCTCGCGGCATCACCTCATACGGGTGGCCCACTCCTGGACTTTCGCGATGCGCTGGCGCAGTTGGCCCGCGGTGCACTCGGCGCTCGGCGGGCCGCCGCACACTCGGCGCAGTTCGGTGTGGACGACACCGTGCGGCTTGCCGCTCTGATGGACGTACGCGCCGACCATCGTGTTGAGCTGCTTGCGCAGTTCGAGCAGTTCCTTGTGGGTGACCACAGGCCGCCGCTCGGCGGGCAGTTCGAGCAGATCGGCCTCGGTGTCCGGTTTCTTGCGGCTGTGTGCGATCTGCCGGGCCTGCCGTTTCTGCAGCAGCAACTCGACCTGCTCGGGCTCAAGAAGGCCGGGAATGCCCAGATAGTCCTGTTCCTCTTCGCTGCCCGGGTGGGCCTGCATCCCGAACTCGGCACCGTTGTACATGACTCGGTCGAAGACGGCGTCGGACTCGAGCGCCTCGAACGGCAGCATGTCCTGCTCGCCGGTGTCCTCGTCCTGTTCCCGGTTGGCCTCCTCCATCTCCTTCTCGGATTCGGCGTACGGGTCCTCCTCCTCGCCGCCCTTCTTCGGCTTGTCGAGGACGTGGTCGCGCTCCACCTCCATCTCGTTGGCGAAGGTGAGGAGGTCGGGGACGGTCGGGAGGAAGACGGAGGCGGTCTCGCCGCGGCGCCTGGACCGCACGAAACGGCCCACGGCCTGGGCGAAGAAGAGCGGTGTGGAGATGGTCGTCGCGTACACCCCGACGGCGAGCCGCGGCACGTCCACGCCCTCCGACACCATGCGCACCGCGACCATCCAGCGGTCGTCGTTGTGGCTGAACTCGTCGATGCGGTCGGAGGCGCCGGCGTCGTCGGACAGCACGAGGGTCGCGCGGTGCCCGGTGATCTCGCGGATGAGCTTGGCGTAAGCGCGGGCCGACTCCTGGTCGGAGGCGATGACCAGGGCACCCGCGTCCGGGATGGCCTTGCGGATCTCGGTCAGACGCTGGTCTGCGGCGCGCAGCACGCTGGGCATCCAGTCGCCGCGCGGGTCGAGGGCGGTGCGCCAGGCCTGGCTGACGGCGTCCTTGGTCATGGGCTCGCCGAGCCGGGCGGCGATCTCGTCGCCCGCCTTGGTGCGCCAGCGCATGTTGCCGCTGTAGGAGAGGAAGATCACCGGCCGCACGACCCCGTCGGCGAGGGCGGAGCCATATCCGTAGGTGTAGTCGGCGGCGGACCGGCGGATGCCGTCGTTCCCCTCTTCGTACGCGACGAAGGGGATGGGGTTGGTGTCGGAACGGAACGGCGTACCGGTCAGGGCGAGCCGGCGGGTGGCCGGTTCGAACGCCTCCAGGCAGGCCTCCCCCCAGGACTTGGAGTCGCCCGCGTGGTGGATCTCGTCGAGGATGACGAGGCTCTTGCGCTGCTCGGACCGGTTGCGGTGCAGCATGGGCCGGACGCCGACGCCCGCGTAGGTGACGGCGACGCCGTGGTACTCCCGGCCGAGCGGTCCGGCGCTGTACTCGGGGTCCAGCTTGATCCCGATCCGCGCCGCCGCCTCGGCCCACTGCTTCTTCAGATGCTCGGTCGGCGCGACGACCGTCACCTGCTGGACGACGTGATGGTGTAGCAGCCAGGACGCGAGCGTCAGCGCGAAGGTCGTCTTGCCGGCGCCGGGCGTGGCGACGGCGAGGAAGTCACGCGGCTGCTCCTGGATGTACTTCTCCATCGCCCCCTGCTGCCAGGCACGCAGCTTGCCGGCGGTACCCCAGGGAGCACGGCCGGGGAAGGCGGGAGACAGATGGTGCGAGTGCGAGGAACTGCTGGCGGCGGCGGTACTCACGGTCTCCGGTTCGCTGGGGCTGGGGTGGCTCGGCTACGTATGACAACCGGGCCACCCTACCGGTGGGCCCACCCGCCACTCGGGTCAACACCGCCGCATCGGGCCCGGGTGCGACACGGCTCACAGATCATCGGAGCGGGCCCCGTGACTCACCGTTCCCGCAGCCGGGTCGTCACCCATGCCCCCACCAGCGCCACCGCCGCCATCGGCAGGAACACCACGGCGAAGGCCGCCGGGTGAGAGCCGCCGGCGGTCGCCTCGGTCGTCGTACGGGCGAGGGCGCCACCGCCGAGCGCGGCGAACGCGGCGCCGCCCGCGGAGAGCAGGACGACGTTGGAGAGGCCGTCGGAGATCTGCAGGGCGGCCGAGTTGGCGCCCGCCTCCTCGGGTGCGGACAGGCGCAGCAGCAGGACGCTGGTCGAGGAGATGACGAGGCCCATGCCGAAGCAGCCGAACCCCCAGGCTACGGCGACGATCCAGACGGGCACCGAGTGGATCAGCACACTGGGCGCCGTGGTGATCGCGGCCGCGACGACGAGCATGCCGAGCGTCATCAGCCGCTCCCGGTACGCCTCCAGGCGCGGCCTCGACTGCACATACGACCCGAGCGCCCAGGACCCGCCGCCCGCCGCGAGCGAAAACCCGGCGAGCGTGGGCGACAGGCCCCGCTGGGTGACGAGCATGAGGGGGACGAAGCTCTCCGCCGAGATGAACGCGCCCGCCGCCACTCCGCGCAGCAGCACCACGGACGGCAGCCCGCGCGCCGCACGGTAGGTGCCGCGGGGCAACAGCCCGAGCACCGACGGGACGAGCAGCGCGACGCCCGCGATGCCTGGCAGGAGGGAGACCCAGGCGAGGTCCTGGGCGGCGTACTGGAGGAGTCCCGCGCCCAGGGAGACACCGAGGGCGAGCCGGATGCGGCGGCCGTCGAAGGGCCCCGTGACAGCCCCCTCGGCGGGGCCGCCCGCCCGGTGCCGTATCGCGGGCAGCGCGAGCGCCAGCGGGAACACCACCAGCACCGGGATGCCGATGAACACCCAGCGCCAGCCGAGCTGTTCGGTCACCGTGCCCGCCGCCAGCGGGCCCACCACGGAGGGGACGACCCAGCCCGCCGCGAACCCCGCCATCATGGCCGGCCGCAGCCGTTCCGGGTAGGCGCGGCCGACGACGACGTACAAGGCGACGATCACGAGTCCGCCGCCGAGGCCCTGCACGGCCCGCCCCAGGATGAACACCCACATCGCCCCGGCCGTCCCCGACAGCAGCAAGCCGGCCGCGAAGGCGGCGATGCCGCAGGTCAGCGAAGCGAGCGGGCCGCTGCGATCCGACCACTGGCCCGCGAACACCATGCCGAACAGACTGGTGGTGAAGAACGCCGAGAACGCGAAGGCATACAGGGACAGCCCGTCCAGATCCCGCGCCGCGACCGGCATCGCCGTGCCGACGGCCGTCGCCTCGAAGGCGATGAGCAGGACGACGGAGACGATGCCGATGCTCAGCGCCCGATACGGCCGGCTCAGCACGCCGGCGGTGTTGTCCGGAGGGGCGGGAGGCGGGGCGTCGGCGACGTCGGTGTCGCGAGGTCTCAGAGCTGCCATGTTCGTCAGAGTAAGGGGCTCGACCAAGATTCGCCCCTGTCGGAAGACGGTGATCGAGGGGGACCTTGGTCGTACGACCCACCGTTCATGAACGGCGTATGGCAGTCCTGTTGCGGCCCCGGCGATCCTCTTGAGCCCCCGGAACGCCCCGCCATACGGTCGACGCATCAGGTCGGAACGAGTGAGCCGTGCCGCACCGGATCCCGGCCGTGTGCCCGAGTGGTTGAGGGACTCGCCTGCAAAGCGAGTTACGCGGGTTCGATTCCCGCCATGGCCTCTATGGCCTTGACCAGGGAAAAGAAAAGGGCGGCACCCCTTCTGGAGTGCCGCCCTTCTGGTCGTCCGTCTCGGTTCCCGTCTCAGTTGACCGGTACGAGGGCGCCGGCCGCACCGTCATCGTCCGGCCGGTCCGTCTCGGGCTTCCAGATCAGGCCGTCCACCTGCCTCGCGATGTCCGTCCGCACGGCATCCACCATGTGCTGATAGCGGGCGGCCATGGCCGTAGTCGACCACCCCATGAGGCCCATGACGGCGCGTTCGGGAACACCGAGGATGAGCAGAACCGTCGCGGCCGTGTGGCGCGCGTCGTGCAGGCGCCCGTCCCGCACCTTCGCCTCTGCCAGAAGATCCTTCCACTCGGACCAGTCCCGACGGTGGGACGGGCTACCGCCGTGCTCGTCAGGGAACACCAGGCCGTTCTCAACCCACCGCTTCCCGGCCTCCTGCCGCTCCTCTTCCTGTGCCTTGAGGTGGGCACGGAGTAGGTCAACGAGCTGTCCGGGAGCCCCACCGCGCGACGGCCGGCGCGTGACGTGGGAGTGGACAACTCCTGGTTCGTGCGTCGCCTCTGAGGGCAGTAGCCGGCGGCCTTGCGGCCGCAGGGGTCCACGCACCCGACTCGGCCGGGGTGCAGATCCGATGGGCCTCCGCGGTCGCGATCCATGACGATTGGCGAAAGTGTGGTCTACCGCGCTTCATGGCGCTGCTCAGCCGCCGAGCAAGGCGCCGAGCAAGCCGCCGAGCAAGCCGCCGCTGTTGTTGCCGCTGTTGTTGCCGCCGCCGTCGAGTGGGCTGGGGCTGGAGGTGGAGGTGGGAGAGGGATCCGTGGACGAAGGAACCTTTTCCCCCTCAGTCGACTCGCTGCTGGTGGTTCCACCGCTGGTGAGGCCTGCCGGCGTCGTGGGGGGCCCCGAGGAGGTGGGGGTAGCCGTGGTCATCTTGAGGGTGTCAAGGATGTTGACGGGGGTGCCCGAAACGTCGGAGACCGGCTCTTGAGCCGGTTTGGTCGGCAACGTTCTTGTGCCGGGCCAGGTGGTAGTGGTGGCCGGGACGGCGGCGTCGTGTTGGCCGGAGGGCTTCTCGCGCCCGGGCATGGTCTGCGCCTCCATGAGGGCCACCACGCCCAGGACCGCAGTCAGCATGGCCGCCGTCACCGCAAGGACTTGCTTGCGGGTGGGGTGGCGCGGCTCGAGCGGCGCCGTCGGGGCTGCGGACGGTGAGAGCAAGGCATCGGCGGAGGCAGCAGATGGCCCAGCGGCCCCGTCGCCGGCGGTCTCGCCATCCTCATGCCCCTGGTCCTGGCGCTGGAGCTGAGGGGGCGGCGCGTGGGTACGGAGGGTCTGCGCTACCGCATCGGGGAGCCAGTCGGCCTCGGCGAGGACCTCGGTGGCAGTGATGTGCCCCTCACTCTCGCCGAGCGCTCGGGCGAGTGCTGCCACAAGGTCGGGAACGGTGGGCCGCTTGCCGGGGTCCTTGGCCAGGCACTGGCCGATCACGTCCAGGCCGGGCGGCAACCCGCCGAGGTCAGGCTCTTGGTACACGGCACGGAAGTTCACCGCTAGCGCAGAGCCGGTCCCGAAGGGGCCGACTCCGGTGGCCGCGAAAGCCAGTACCGCGCCCAAGGAGAACACGTCACTGGCCGGGCCAACCGTTTCCCCGGTCACCTGTTCGGGCGACATGAACCCGGGAGT
>NZ_JBSFJX010000193.1:0-15010 GCF_053598275.1 Streptomyces sp. NPDC001156
CTGGTTCATGGATCGCCGCCGGGCCACCTTGAGCAGCTGCTCGCGATGGCTCCACATGCGCTGCCAACGCTCGTCGGCGGCCGCCGTGTCCGCAGATATGTCCGTCGCCATGAGGGCCCCTCCGCACTCACCCGCCGGTCCTGTGCTTCCGGCCGGCGGCGACATTACCCCCGAGTAGCCGCAGTTGCGGAGGGGCAGACGCCCATCGTGTTCCAGCCGTTGCCAGTGGACAGCGGCCGGCGTCGGGCAGCATGAGGGTCGGTTCGGGGGTGCTGCAGATACGGAGGGTGAGGATGCAGCGGAGGCACTCATCGGGTGCTCACCTCCGGCTTGAACACCTTCTGCGCCAATCCGCGTCTGCTCACATCTCCTGGCGTCTACGACCGGGTCTTCGTTTCCCCGTTGGCCCGGCAAAAGATGGACGCTGTGAGCAGGTGCCCTGGTACCTCTGCCCGGAGCCGTAGGCGCGCTCGCGCCCTGGAGGAGGAATGCTGCGGCCCCTACCGCGACGCATTCGGCCTGTGCACCGGCTGCGCCCTGAGAGGCCGCGTCGGACGCCGCTGCGCGGCCGACGACCCGACCGCTCCCGCGAGTCCCTGCGCGCCCCGTACACCCAGCCCTGGTAGTGGGTGCCCTGCCCGCACGCCTGCGGCTACGTCGGCCAGCCCGAGATCCGCCCGAGCATCCTGTACGGACTCATCCCGCACATCAGCCCCTCCGCCACGCCAGCCGACATCAACGACCCCCGCTGACCTCTTGGTCAGCGGGGGTGGGAGGCAGCCTTCAAGTTCCAGCAACTGCCGCTGCACCCGTCGTGCAGAGGCGGGAAGCGGTGCCCCTTAACGTCGGTGCTCCACTCAAGGGAAAACGTGGCCGCCCCCGAAGGCGTCCCGGCATGCTCTACGCCGACCGCGGCCACGACTACGACACCTACCGCCGAGACCTGCGCGACCTGGGCATTCGCCCCGTCATCGGCCGCCGCGGCGTCGAGCACGGCTCCAGCCTGGGCGTCCACCGCTGGGTCGTCGAAGCGGAATTCCGCCCTCCTGCACTGGCTCCGCCGCCTACGCATCCGCTGAGAGGCCCGCGACGACATTCACGAAGCGTTCCTGACCCGCCGACGCCAGCAGCGCGCCGGCGTCCGCGACGAACGGGCCGCCACCGACGCGGGCGAGCAGGTCGCCGCCACAGCCCGGCCCAAGCCGAAGGCCCAGGCCAACTTCACCGACCCCGACTCACGGATCATGAAGAACAGCGACGGCGCCTACATCCAGGCCTACAGCGCCCAGGCCGTCATCGACGAGCAGCATCAGGTCATCACCGCCGCCGACGTGACGACCAACGCGTCCGACGCGCTGAACTACACCAGCATGCTCGACCAGTCCGCGCGCAACACCGGCGCCCACCCCAGGCAGGCCCTGGTCGACGCCGGCTACTGCTCCGAGACGAACCTCGAAGCCGCGAAGGAACGCCAACTGGCCTGTGGCACCGACACGTTCATGGCCACTGGCCGCCTCGGTCACGACGAATAGGTCCCGCCCGCACCCCGCGGACGCATCCCCAAGAACGCGACCTTGAAGGAGCGTATGGCCCGCAAGCTGCGGACCAAGCCCGGACGGGCCGCCTACAGCCGCCGCAAGGCCATCGTCGAACCCGTCTTCGGGCAGATCATGACCTGCCACAACGGCCGCCAGCTCCTCCTACGCGGCGAGGACGGCGCCCGAGGAGAGTGGCGCCTGCTGGCCGCCTGCCACAACTTCCGCAAGATCTTCCGACACGCCGGATCAGCCGGTCACACCGCGGCGAACGCCTGACCGGCCCGGCCGTCAGCCCCCGTCCGGTCGATTCCCGAACCGAAAGGACCCGCCACCGCCGCCGCAGAACACCGGCCGGGCGACCGCGATCGATCCCAGCGATCACGACCACCCGGTCAGTTACCCGTTACTGAGACATGCTCCTACGGGAACGAGGTGGTCGATGTCCAGGCGCGGGGGCCGGAGATCTGGCGGTCGTCGTAGGGGGAGCACCCCTCGCCTCCGGTCAGGGTGCAGTTCGGCCCCTGCTCGGGGGCGGTGACGGCTTCGGCTTTGAGGACTTCGGCGCGGGTGTTGCAGCCGTCGTGGTCGGCGTCGGTCTAGTGCTTGAACTACGTACGTTTCGTAGCCGGTGCGGTTATCCCCCCGTACGGGGAGCGCGGCCAGGGCGTCGTGGACGGGCAGGGCCACCGTCTGCCCCGGCGCCCGCACCGGTTGGCGCGGGAGGGAGGCGGCGCCCGGGCCGGGACATGCCCCGGGGCGGCCGGATTCGTTCTCCGCCCGCCCCCGGTCCGGCGTCGGTCCGGCGCACCCGCGCTACGCGTTCCTGACGCGCGGGAACGACCGGCGTCCGAGGCCGGCGCATGCCTCCTGCCGTCAGGGCTCCTGGACCAGGTACCTGACACTGTCAACGACGAACTCGCCGTACCGCAGGGCCGATCCGACGGCCTCCAGCCTTGTGTACTGCTCTGAGGACAGCGAGGCTTCGGGGGCGCATCTAATAACTCTCAGCAGCACCCGGAACGCCACGTCCGGGGTGCAGTGGCGCGCGCAGTCGGTGAGTGCCGACCGCACCTCGGCCGTGAGGAACCGGGCGCCCTCGATCTCGGCGACGACCGCGTCGAGGCAGGCGGTGCCGTCCTCGGCGTCCGCCCCCGTGAGCGCGTGTACATCCGCGTTCGCCGACAGCCGGGCGTCACACAGGCCGACGACCGTGCGCGTCCACTCGGCTCCGCCTCCCAGACGTTCGAAGCCCGGCATGTACTGCGCCCCGGCGTCCCACAGCACCTCCAGCGTCGGGGAGGGAAGGCCGCCGAGAACCCGTGCGTCACGGCGCACGGCCAGTGCCTCCTCGTCGACCGACTCCGCGAGGTGTTTGGCGACGACGTCGGCAGCCGTGTCCCCGTCGTGGATCCAGTCCTGATGGAAGGAAGCCATGACCCTCGACACACCGAAGTCGAACAGCGTAAAGCGTGGCATCGTGCCTCACCTTCTCACTTCGGGTAACACGTCTGCACGTAGAAGCCGGCCTTGTGCCCCTTGGCGCGCACGAGCTTGATGTAGTACCCGCTGCCCGCCACCTTCATAGACCCGTCCGGGTAGTAGACCTTGCCGAGCGAGTTCTTCGCCCCGAAGAAGCCCTCGAAGTCCAGGTCCGGGTCCCTGGTCTTCGAGAGCCAGGTCTTGATCCGGTTCGCGTTGTTGGCCAGTGCGTAGTCGACGACCTGCTGGGCGGTCTGCTGGTCGACGAACAGGCTGTTGGGCGTGGTGCGCCCGTACTTCGCCGTCTTCTCGATGGCCAGTTCCTTGGCCCTCTCCGGGCTGACGATCCCGGCCGTGTGCTCGTCGAGCGTGTGGGCCTGCCCGGAGAACTTCTGTCCGTCGGCCACGAGGTCGCTGCAGTTGTGGACCAGGACCGGGCTGTCACCCGCCACGGCGTAGAAGGTGTGCAGGCCGGAGACGGTCAGGTCGTACACCGTCCGCGGGGTCGCCTCGTGCCGGTCGGTCACCGCTGCCACGGTGCGCACGCCGCCCGGGGTACGCAGGGCGTCCCCAGGGCGAAGGACGGAGGCCAGAGTCCAGCCGCGACCGGACACGAAGATCCGGTGCCCGGGGGTGCTGGTGAGGCGGCCGCCGTCGGTCAGCGTCACCTCGACCAGGTCGTCGGCGCCGTGCCGGAAGGTACGGGTGACGGGCTCGCCCTGCGTGCGTCCGGTCTCCGGGTCGGAGGTCAGCAGCAGTTCGCCGGTCCGCACGTCACGCAGCGCCTTGCGGCTGCCGTCGGCCAGGACCACTTCGGTGGTGCCGGGGAAGCTGTTGACCCGACAGGCGGTCACAACCTCTTCGTAGATCTCCACCTCCCTCTCGATCGCGGCGACCGCCGCCGCGTCGACGCCTTCGATCGCCTTGAGCGCCTTAAGGGCGTCCCGGACACCGATGCCGGTGGCGAACGCTGCGTCCACGGCGCGCAGCGCGTCCGCGATGGGCCGGATGGCCTTGCCCGCGAACAGGGGGGCCACGTCCACAGCCGCCCAGGCGCATCCGCCCCAGCTTCCACTCTCTCCGCCGGGGGTGAGCTTCTGGGCGCACTTGATCCAGCTGCCGAAGAGGATGTCGACCGGGTCGATGTTGCTCTGGTACTCCTCGATCGTGATGGTGTGCGTGACCGTCTGGGACAGTTCCTTGGTCCGGATCTGGCCGATGTAGTCCGTGGCCTCGGAGGGGCAGGTGAACTTCTGCGGGTCCAGGTCCTGCGCGGTGCACAGGTACAAGTCGAGGACCGCTACGTACCGGATCTTCTCGGTGATGGTGCAGTCACCCTTGTAGAAGAGCTTGTCGATCCAGCCGTCGCAGCCGTCCGTCTTGTTGACGACTTTCGGGTCGCCGACCTTCTCGATGTGGTCGATGACGTAGAACACGTTGCCGATCGAGCCGCCGTTGCCGTCGGGGACGGTGCCGGTGTCGATCTGCTTAGCCTTTCCTGCTGCCACTCGCCGGACGCCTGCGCCACCTCCTTGCCGAGCACCCGGTTCGGGTCGATCGGGTCGTGCCAGGCGCACGAAGCGAACCGGGACTTCAGATCCTCGACCGCGATGCGGAACTCCGGGGTGTCCGGCGTCGGCGCGGTCCTGGGGAAGCCGCCGGAGGCGAGGAAGATGCGGGCGTCGTCGTCGAACACCCGCGGAACGAATAGCTCGTTGGGGACGGCGTTTCCGGAGTTCTTCTTCCAGAGCTTCCAGGCTTCCTGCTCCTCGCTCGTCCCACTGCTGGTGTACAGCGGGTCCCCGATGGCGAGGGCGGCCTTTTTGGTCTTGTCGTCCGCCTGCGGTGAGGGGTCGTAGAACGGTGACAGCAAGTCGACCGACTTGAAGTACGACTGGTAGAGCCAGGGAAGCATCCCCGTTTTGTCGAAGATCTTCTCCGCTTTGGGAGAGCCGGGGTAGTCGTCCAGGCCGCTGACGGTGTTCTTCCATGACAGGTCGGTGTCCTCGGCCTTCTTCACCCAGGCGTCGGAGTCGTCACTGTCCTTCTGCCATGCCTGAGTGAATGCACCGGTGCCGTAGGTGCGGTCTGCCTTCTGATGCAGTTGGTCCGCCGGCAGCGGCAGGGAGGTGTTGGCCAGGCTGTACAGGTTCGGCCCGCCTCTGCGCAGGCCGTCGGCCATCAGGCACTGGTCCAGGCGTAATTGCTCGGCGGCTTGGGTGTCGTATCCGTCGTAGGAGTCGGCGACCGGGCTAGTCTGCGGATCACGGTCGGAGGTCGGCTCCGGGTGCACCGCCATGGTGGCGAGGAGAGCGAGGGAGGCAAGCGGGACGACCGGAGTCGCCAGGCCCGCCATCCATCTGGGGCGTTTGCCCTGCTTTCGTACAGGTCTACGCAACACGCGCAGCCCTCTCTGTAGGGGGTGGCTGCTTCAGGCGCACTCCCGGGAGGGGAACGTCAGGCCCGCGTGAGTTCTGGGACCTCATGTTGTTTGGCGCTTCCCCCCAGGGACGCGCCGATCACTCCGGGGCAAGCGGACTGGTCAGGTCCTTCCAGGAGCGGACGCCACCATAGACACGTCGGTGATCCACTGGGCAAGGGCGTTGTCACACAGGGCAATTACGCCTGGCAACCGTGGCACCCACGAGGGAACTGGGCGGATGCTGTGTGGAGCTTGTGAGAACCGCCTTGTCGACCTCTTACCGAACCGACGCCTTCCATACCCTCCGTCACTGTGAGATCAACATCACAGTCGGAATGGAGCCTGGAGCAAGCGAGAGACCTCGCCGCGTTGAGGATCAGACTCTAGGTCGGCCAGCCGGAGATGTCGGCCGTCCTGCACGGACTGGTCTCGCAGAAAAGCCTGAGCCTCTAGCGTGTCCTCAGCGGCTTCTACAGGGCCGGAGACGGCCGAGGGCCTCAACCGTGATGAGGGCCGGGGCGTTTGTCGCCCCCAAGGGGTCTGCGGTGCTCACCGCTTCGACGGCCGCAGCTGACCTCAGCCGACTCCCCCACCCTCGTTCCCATGGGCTCGCGGGAGCCCTCATGGGAACGTCATGGGAACGGAAGGCCGAGTAAAGGCGGGGAAGGATCGGACGGGGACGGAAGGACTCAGCTCGCTGACCAGGAGGAACGGTGAACCCCGGGGAAAATCACCACAGAGAGGGACACCTATAGGGTCTCTCCTAAAGCAGGTGTCGCAGGTTCGAATCCTGCCGGGGGCACACGATGAAGGGCCAGTTCAGAGGCTTGATTCCCTCGAACTGGCCCTTTCGCATGATCGCGGGCGTGCCACTCACGTGCCACAAGGTCCGCTGTTGGAGGAGCTACCGACGGTGATCGCACTGTGAACAACCTGATCATCTGCATCCCCGCGACAGTGCAGCCGGCCGATCTGGTGGAGCCACTGTCGGCGATCGGAGAGGTCGGCCTTCATCCGGACGCGGTGACCGTCGCCAGAGGTGTGGGGGGTGGGTCGGCCCTTGACTTCCCCGCTTCCACAACACCGTGCCCGATGTCCGCCTCCTGTTTGGAGACGCCAGCCGGAGGAGCAAGGCATCCTTGCCAAGGACCGACACCGGTTGGACGGTACCCGACTCGGCCCTGACCGACTGGACCGCCCTGACTCACCGCTGCCACACAGCAGCCAAGTACAGCAGCCACCGCACCCGAAGGTGGCTATCGACTGCCGTCGATGACCCCGCGACCAGCGTCCTGGGCGCGCCTCGACCGACCCACCTAAACCATGGACGTTGCGCGTGCCCTAGGCCCTCCCCGCCGATCCACAGGTACTTGCTGCGTTCTCGGGCCGTCTCGGCTTCGCAAAAGGTCACCAGGGCTCACATCAGCACACAGGTGGCGTTCGGCGTGCGTCTCACCAGCGACGCGGACTACCACGGCGACGGTGCCACCCGCGAAGACTGTCTTGGGGTGTTCGTCCACGAAGTCCTGCCGCCCCTGTCGTGACCGTGACTTGCCCCCTGTCCTGTGCCATTGATTCGAATGATCGCTGTCCCGCCTCACATGACCTGGGTCGCTGAACACGAGCTTGTTGAGTACACATACTCATGTGCAGCGGGAGGCTTACTCGGAGGCTGTGCACATGACACGAACTGCTGCCCTGACCAGCACGGTTGCCCGCTCCCCGCGCCGCTCACGGCGCGTCCTCGCGCTGACGGCCTTCGCCGCTCTGTCGCTCGCCGCTTGCGGCATCGAGAAGACAAGTGCCGCGGGATCGCAGGGCAAGGCCGCCGAAGCCGTCGGCGCTCCGCACCCCGAGGTGCCCGCCAGCTCGGATCAACAGGCAGCTTTCACCGCGATGTTGAACAAGGTTGCGCAGTCGTGTCCCTCGGGCCCCTCGTCGGCGAAGACGCTGCCGACCGATGATCCCGCGACCGAGGCCCTTGAGGCGCCCCGCGCCCCCACGGGCCCGGAGGCGGAGCTGGACGCTCGCGACTGGTGCGCGAGCACCCTCCATGAAGAGCGCATCGCCCAGGCGCTCTGGGATCTGACAGACCCCACCCCCGCCAAAGTCAGGAAGATACTGAACGGCCTCGGCTACACCGACGAACGCATCCACGACCTCAAGCAGTCCGGCGCGACCACGCGGTTCTTTCTCGACCTGCGTGTCAAGGGTGGCCGGCTCTGTCTGGAGGGTTCAGCGGCCAGCGAGGAGACCACCGTCGATGCGTGCGTGGCCCCCGAGACCGGACCGTTCACGCCGAGCAAGTGGAAGCACTGACCACACCTAGTACTTAGGCGCCCTGTGCCACCCAAACTCTGATGGCACAGAGCTGATGATCAGCAACATCCGCGGCAACGATCAAGGCTCGATGGCACAGGAGACCCCACTTTCTCCTGTGTCATTGAACGTTGAGCGCGCGCCATCGAAGTTTGAGTGACGTGGATCACTAAAGATCTACGTGGCGCACGCAACTGCGGCCTACGTCGTCGCTGTCTGACAGGGAGTGGGCCTGTCTGGGCCGGGGAGCGAGAGAGCGGAGCAGGTCGTGGGAGGGCGCAGGGGTGGCATAGGGATTGCACTCGTCACGGTCGCGATGCTGGTGGGCGCCAGTGGCTGCGGCGGGGGCGGCAGTGACAAGGCGAGCGGAGGCGACGCAAAGGCGTCGGGAAAGGCGAGTGCGAGTGCCTCGCCGTCACCGACGAAGCCTGCGGGCCCGCCGATGCTGCTGGAGACGATCACCCCGCAGACGGGAACCACGGTCGGAGTGGCCATGCCGATCTCAGTGGTCTTCACGAACCCGGTGGCGGCGAAGGCACGGGCCACGGTCGAGAAGCACATGAAGGTGAGCGCCTCGCAGCCGGTGGCCGGCGCCTGGCACTGGATGGGCGACAGGCGCGCCGACTGGCGGCCGAAGACATACTGGCCCTCCGGCACGCAGGTGAAGATCGACGCTGACCTGAAGGGCGTCAGCAACGGCAACGGACGCTACGGCGTGCACGGCTACACACACACCTTCAAGATCGGCGACGACGTGCGCGCGGAGGTCTCGGTGACCGGCCACACCATGAAGGTGACCCGGAACGGCAAGGCGCTACGAACCCTGTCGATCAATGCAGGCAGCGCCCAGTATCCGACGTGGAACGGCACGATGGCCGTCATCGACAAGCAGGAGAAGGTCCACATGACCTCCTGCAGCGTTGGCATCAGCTGCGACAAGGGCAGCCCCAACTACTACGATCTGACGCTTCCCTGGGACGTCCACCTCACCCAGTCCGGCACGTATGTGCACTACTCGACCGGCGACCCCACTCCGGGCAGCGGCAGCGCCCGCGGCTCGCACGGCTGCGTCCATTTGTCCATGTCGGACGCCAAGTGGTTCTACGGTCAGGTCAAGCAGGGCGACCCGGTCACCATCACTGGCTCGCCCCGTGCCAAGGCCCCGGCCGACAACGGCTACGCCGACTTCAACCTGGGATGGGACCAGTGGCTCGCTGGCAGCGCGTCCGGGGAGCAGACGACCGCGACGCTGTGACGCGCTGCGGCGGCGCTGTTCCCGCTGTCGCCACCCGTTCTGCGGGAGGGCCCGCAGCTCGCCCGGGGCGGCGATCGGCGTCGGCCGGACCGGGCTACCGGGTTATGCCCGCATCTTCTAAGCACTGGCTCCAGCCGTTGGTGGGATGCCGGTGCTTTGCGGCTCCTGACGGCAGAAGATGACGGCATTGGTGACCGCCCGGGGTGCCACACACGCGCCAGAAGGTGCCGCTACTCGTGGTCAATGAGGGAGCCGGTGGGGCAGTCTTCCAAACTGGTGCTCTGCGCCGGATGAGACAGCCCTTGTCAAGACTGCGTGCGGCGGCTGACACCAGCGGCTGACACCAACAAGCCCGAACAGCAGCGGTCTGCGCCGGACCTCAGTGGACGATCGGCCGAGGCGCAGGCCCGGTTGGCCGACGTCGACGGTCCCCTGTGATCGACCTGATAAGGATGAGGCCACAGGTTCAAATCCTGTTAGACCGACCAGCGAAAAGACCCCCGGATCGCTCGGTCCGGGGATCTTTAACGTCACTCGCCCAAAGGTGTCTTCGACCCGCAGGGCTATGATCGCCAGAGTGGATGACACGCAGATACCCCGAGCTCTGACCAGTGAGGCGCAGCTCCGAGAGTTGTACGCGACCCCCGGAGAGCGGGCGGTACGCAAAGAACTCGACCACATCGACGAGATGTCGCGCCGCCTCATCGCGGTCTCGCCCGTGGTGTTCGTCGCCACCAGCGATGCCGATGGCCGCTGCGACGTGGCCCCTCGGGGCGGCACCCCCGGTTTCGTCACGGTCCTCGACGAGCGTCATGTAGTGATTCCGGACGCCACGGGGAACAATCGGCTGGATAGCTATCGCAATATCCTGGCCAACGGGCACGCCGGGCTCAACTTCGTCATCCCTGGCCGGGACACGACGCTTCGTGTCAACGGCGCAGCCTGGATCACGGCCGATGAAGACCTGCTGGCGCGGCTAACCCCGGTCGGCAAGCCGCCGAAAACTGCGCTGGTCGTGCGGGCCGACGAAGTGTACGTCCACTGCGCTAAGGCGTTCGTCCGGTCGAAGATCTGGCACCCCGAGGCATGGCCGCTCAAGGAGGAGCAGCCGACGCCGGCCGAGGTCGCTCTTGCTCATCAGCGCGACCCCCACTTGACGCTCGCCGAGGTCGAGCAGGATCAGCGTGACTCCCTCCTGCACCGACTGGCCTGACATCGATTCGCCGCGGCGACACGCATCAGGTGTTGAGTCCTGGTTTCCGGGCCGTCCCTGGGCCGCGCGAGGCGAACCGACGTTGACAAACGATGACAGTCGGCGACCATGTCGGCGCACGTCAGAGCGATACCCCCTGGCAGGACCCGAGGTGGGAGACTTGGCGCATCACTTCCAGAAGAACTGGTGTCCCCCAGCGAGTTCTTGGTTCGGCCCCTGAAACTCCACCGCCCGCGGAGCCTCCCGGTGGCCCGTGCCAGACTCCGCGCCATGACGAATGAACTCCGGCCCGGCACGGCGCTTGTCACGGTGATCGGTCGTGAATTCGCGGCCGTAGACGCAGTGGACGAGAGTCTCACCGACGCCTTTCCGTATGCCGGACCCATGCGCGACAGCATCACCGAGGAGGGGATCTGTCGCACCTTGCTACTGCAGATCAGCGGACCGATCGATGAGCAGCCCAGGCAGGCCCTGCCACCAGTGCCTCCAGTCGACGTCACCGACCTGAACGAGGACCAAGCAAAAGTACACGTAGCCGCGACGTCCGAAGACGACGCGCTCGCCGCTATGGGCATCGTCTCGTCGGGGCTAACGCTAGTCGGTGAGCCGATCTTCGGCACGAATGGTGAGGTCGCCTTCACAGTTGCCAGGAGCTGATGCGGCCTCCACCGTGCCAGACGGACCGGGAAGCAACGGGGCCCGTGGACATAGTCAAGGGTCCAGTTGATGTCTGACATCAACGTCTGACACCAACAGCAGCGTACGAGGGCGGTCGGCGCCGACCGCCAGCGGCCAGCCGGTCGCAGCGTGGAGCGCGGCGACCGACGTCGACAGACCCGGTGATCGACCTGATCAGGATGAGGCCACACCTCAAAGCCTGTGTTCAGCGCCCGCCCGTATGGGCAGCCAGGGGACCGGAGACGCGGCCGATACAGTCAGGGCAGGACAGGTCGCGGCGCGCGCCTCCGGGGTCTTGTCGGACCTTGGATGAGGTCCGGTGGTGCAGGGAGGACGGTGCCTCGTCGATATCGCTCGGGGCGGGCTCGTAGATGGGTATGTCCTCAATTTCTTGACGCTGACGGATGACGCACTCCGCGCGTCACCTCCTGCCTCACTAATTGACAGGTCACAACCTGAAGGTGTGACACGCCCTGCCTGAAGTCCCCCAGGACTGGGTAGTTACTGAGGGTTAATTCGTGATGTCGTCTCGCCGCTCAGGCTGCTCTGATGGTCAGCCAGGTCTGTGCCAGGCAGGCAAGCCCGACGACTTCGTCGACGCCTTTGCGCGCCGCATCGCCGACTTCGACAAGGTCGCAATATCCGAGACGAAGCGCCTCACCGAACGGATCAGAAGGTCACACCGCCCACGTGACGACTCGGCCATACACCGGGCCGTCTCAGTTCCCGTCTCATTCAGCCCCCGTTACGGTCGTTCAGGCGGGACCCGAAGCCGTCCCAGCGCGGAGGGCCAGGCGGCCTGGAACCCAGGTGAACTCCCCTGGACGCGGCCATGACAGGTGCCAGCACATTGGACAACGTGTTGGAGGCAACCCCTCACGAGTTCGAATCTCGTATCCTCCGCAGCCGCCTGAACAGGCGAGACGAAGCGGCCCCGCTGATCACAGCGGGGCCGCTTCGTTGTTCACTCAGCCGTCGTTGTCCTGGTTTTTGTCCACAGACGGTGTTTCCGGCGCTCCCCAGATGGCTCGGCTCGATCTTTCGGGCCGCCTCCTTCAACATGGGGTCGGTCACATGCAGGTACCGCGCCCGCATCCAGGCGGCGCCTCCCGGCTCCCATCCCATGATCTGGTCGATCACGCTGAGCGCCACGCGTCTCGCGCCTTCCTTTGCGTGGGTCACTTGATGCACCGGGCGATTGGTGGGGTGTTGTCGCGGCCATGGCCCGGCTGGGTGGTCACTGTGCCGTCATAGGCTCCGGTGCGTTGTGGGCGCGACGGTAGGCCAGTGGTGACAGGCCCAGGTGCGTGTGGAAGTGCTTGCGCAGTGCGACAGGGTCGCCGAAGCCGCAGGCGGTGGCGATCCGCGCGACGGTGAGGTCGGTGGACTCCAGCAGCAGGCGCGCGTGGGCCAGCCGCCGCTGCGCCAGCCACTTCAGCGGGCTGCTGCCCACCTCGCTGCGGAACCGCCGGGTAAAGGTGCGCACGCTCATGTGCGCGTGCCGGGCCATGTCCTCCAGTGTGATCGGCTCGGCGAGCCGGTCCAGCGCCCACTGCCGGGTCGCCGAAGTGGAACGGCCGGTGTCCTGCGGAACGGGGTGCTCAATGAACTGCGCCTGCCCGCCCTCGCGCCACGGCGCCACCACGCAGCGGTGCGCGGCGGCCGAGGCCACAGCCGCCCCGTGGTCCAGACGGACCAGGTGCAGGCACAGGTCGATGCCGGCTGCTCCGCCGGCGGACGTCAGGATGCGTCCGTTGTCGACGAACAGCACGTCCGGATCGACCTCGACGTCCGGGAACAGCCGCGCCAGCGCGTCACACAGCGCCCAGTGCGTGGTGGCCCGCCGACCGTACAGCAGACCGGCCGCCGCGAGCAGGAAGGCCGACGTGCACAGGCTGACGATACGGGTCCGCGGCCCTATCCGGTCCAGCGCCGCAGCGAGTTCCTCGGGGAGCGCGCCGGTCGCGAGCAGGCGCTCGCTGGGCTCCTGCGTGGCCAGAACGACGGTGTCCGCAGTCTCCAGCGCCGACTCGTCGTGGTCGACGACGATCCGGTAGTCCTCGTGCGTGCGTACCGGCCGGCCGCCGAGGGAGCAGGTGACGACGGAGTACAGACGAGTCCCGTCCGGTTCACAGGCCTCGTTGAACACCCGGGCCGGGATGCCCAGGTCCAGCGGCAGGACTCCGTCGAGGGCGAGAACGGCAACACGATGCGGCATGGCCGGAATAGTACGACAGGTGACTCTCCGGCCACTCACCCGCCTCCGCGAGCACACGCCACTGTTTCTTTTGCCGGACCGCGGTCCGGCAAAAGAAACAGTGAGACGGACATGAGCGAGGACGAAATGAGTGAGCACACCATGCGGGCTGTCACCGTCACGGAGTTCGGCGGGCCGGAGGTGCTGACCGTCGAGGAGGTCGTGCGCCCCGAGCCGCTGCCGACCGAGGTGCTGGTGCGAGTGCACGCCGCCGGCGTCAACCCGGTGGACTGGAAGACCCGCGAGGGTCAGGGCATGGCGGGACTGCAGAGGTTCCCGCTGATCCTGGGCTGGGACGTTTCCGGTGTCGTCGAGGAGGTCGGCTTCGGCGTCACCACGCTCGCGCCCGGCGACGAGGTGTACGGCATGCCGTGGTTCCCGCGCGCCGCCGGCGGCTACGCCGAGTACGTGACCGCCCCGGCCCGCCAGTGGGCCCGCAAGCCGGCCACCCTGGACCACGTGCACGCGGCCGCCGTGCCGCTGGCGGCGCTGACCGCCTGGCAGACCGTGGTCGACACCGCCCACGTGCAGGCCGGCCAGCGCGTCCTGATCACGGCCGCCGCCGGCGGGGTGGGCCACTTCGCGGTCCAGTTCGCCCGGCACCTGGGCGCCCACGTGATCGCCACCGCCAGCGCCGCACGCCACCCCTGGCTCAAGGAGCTCGGCGCCGACGAGACCATCGACTACACCACCACCCGCTTCGAGGACGCCACCAAGGACATCGACGTCGTCATCGACCTGGTGGGCGACGCCCACGACCAGACCAGCACCCGCTCGCTCAAGGTCCTGCGCCCGGGCGGCCTGCTGGTCGCCGTCCCGGCCGGCGTCTCCCCGGAACTGGCCGCGGCCGCCGAGGCGGCAGGCGTGCGGGTCACCCCGTACCTGGTCGAGCCGGACGGCGCGGGGCTGACCACGATCGCAGGCCTGATCGACGCCGACGAGGTCGCCGTCGAGGTGGAGGAAACCTTCCCGCTGGAGCAGGCCGGCGCGGCCCACGCCCGCCTCGAGGCCGGCCGCACCCGCGGCAAGGTAGTCCTCACCGTCGCCAACTGACCACCCTCGCCGGCAGTTTGGAGTAGCACCGTGTACTACGAGATCCGCCGCTACGAGGCCCAGCCCGGACGTCGCGAGGAGTGGGTGCGTTACATGGAGGACGTGGTCATCCCGTTCCAGGCCTCGCTGGGCATGGACGTGACCGCCTCCTTCGTCGATGCCCAGGATGAGGACGGCTACGTGTGGATCCGCCGGTTCGAGGACGAGGCCCAGAGCGAGGCCCTGTACGCGGCCGTCTACCAGCACGACCGCTGGAAGAACGAGATCGGGCCGGTCGTCTACAGCCTGCTGATCCCCGAGAAGACCGTCGTCACCCGCGTGGTCCCCACCCCGGCCTCACCCCTGCGGTGACCCGGCTTACGGCCGCTTCATCCGCCACCGCACAGCACCGCAACAAAGGAACCTTCATGAGCACCGACACATTGCAGGCGTCGGTGCCCGCCTCGTCGGTCGCCCAGGCCACCGCCGGCGCACTCATCGCGGCGGTACACACCGCCGCTGCCCGGATCGGCTTCGCGGCGGCCCTCGCTGTCACCGACCATGGCGTGCATCTGAAGGCATTCGACCACCCACAACCCGAGGGCCCAGGAGCACCCGGCCACCGCGCCGGGCCCTCGGCATGCCCAACATCCGACGGCAGCTCCACGGCCTCCGAAACAGGGATCACCCCGGAGCAGCCGACGCGAACCGAAACGGAAAGGCTAAGCCTCGATCCACCGACCGATGCCTGTGGATGACGCTTGGGAAAATGAAGAAGTGCCTTGTGACCTGCGATGATGGGAGTTCTTTACGCTTC